>NZ_JACFSZ010000011.1 GCF_014805525.1 Rhabdothermincola sediminis
GGTCCGGTACTGCTACGTGGTCACCAACCCGGGGAATGCGCCGTTGCTGAACGTGGCGTTGGTCGATGACAACGGCACGCCGGGGAATCCGGGGGATGACTTCGCGGTGACGCTGTCGGGTCTGTCGGATCAGGACGGTGACGGCCAGGCGGACGATCTGGCGGTTGGCGGCACCGCCACCGGCCAGTCGGCGCCCAAGGTGTGGAGCACCGCCGGTTCGATCACGAATGTGGCGAGAGCTTCGGGCTCGAGTGCGTCTGGCCAGCAGTTCACCGATACCGACGACGCGGTGGTCATGGTGACCCGACCGGCGGTGGCGGTGGTGAAGACGGCGGTGCGTGAGGGTCAGTCGTGTCCGGGAGTCGACGGCGTCACGCTCGTGGTGGAGGAGGGCCAGCAGGTCCGGTACTGCTACGTGGTCACCAACCCGGGGAATGCGCCGTTGCTGAACGTGGCGTTGGTCGATGACAACGGCACGCCGGGGAATCCGGGGGATGACTTCGCGGTGACGCTGTCGGGTCTGTCGGATCAGGACGGTGACGGCCAGGCGGACGATCTGGCGGTTGGCGGCACCGCCACCGGCCAGTCGGCGCCCAAGGTGTGGAGCACCGCCGGTTCGATCACGAATGTGGCGAGAGCTTCGGGCTCGAGTGCGTCTGGCCAGCAGTTCACCGATACCGACGACGCGGTGGTCATGGTGACCCGACCGGCGGTGGCGGTGGTGAAGACGGCGGTGCGTGAGGGTCAGTCGTGTCCGGGAGTCGACGGCGTCACGCTCGTGGTGGAGGAGGGCCAGCAGGTCCGGTACTGCTACGTGGTCACCAACCCGGGGAATGCGCCGTTGCTGAACGTGTCGTTGGTCGACGACAACGGCACCCCGCTGATCCTCGGCGACGACTTCGCGGTGACCCTGTCGGGTCTGTCGGATCAGGACGGCGACGGGCAAGCGGACGATCTCGCCGTTGGCGGCGCCGCGACCGGGCAGTCGGCGCTCATGAGCTTCGAACCGGGCACCGTCATGAACGTGGCCACCGCCAGCGGATCGAGCAGGTCGGGTGAGCACCTCTCCGACACCGACACCGCCGTGGTACGGGTCGACGACGTCGCGCCGACGATCGTGGTGACCAAGTCCGCCGACCCGACGTCGGTGCCGGAGCCAGGCGCGCCGGTGACCTTCGCCGTGTCTATCCACAACACGTCGTTCGAACCGGTGATGGTCACCGCGATCACCGATTCGATCGATGAGAGCACCCCGTTCGACGCCACGGTAGCGATAGCACCGATCACCGCGACGACCTGCGAGACCGGCGTGTGGATCGCACCAGGATCCACGTACTCCTGCGAGTTCACCCTGGTCGTGTCGGGCAACGCCGAGGAAGTCGTCACCGACGTGGTACGAGCAACCGTCATCGATGATGACGGCACGACTGCCAACGGCGAGGACGATGCCTCGGTCATCATCACCGATGTGCCGCCGACGGTCGAGGTCACCAAGGACGACGGTGGCGCGAGCGTGGCGGCACCGGGTGGTGAGGTCACCTATACCGTGTCGATCCACAACACGTCCTTCGAGCCGGTGACGATCACTGCCGTCACCGACTCAATCGACGGCGGCACGCCGTTCAGCGTGACGGCACCCGCTACCGATCCGGTACTCGCCACCACGTGCGAAGCGGGCGTGAGCATCGGTCCTGACGAGATCTACACCTGCGAGTTCACGGTGCGGGTCGAAGGCTCGGGTGGTGAGGTCGTCACCGACACGGTGGTGGCTTCAGTCGTGGATGACGACGGCGCTCCAGCCTCTGACGACGACGACGAGCAGACCCCGGTCACACCGGTCGCGGATCTGGCCATCGTCAAGGAGACACCTGCGACGATCTTCACCGTCGGCGAGCAGGCGACCTACACGCTGCGAGTCACGAACAACGGACCGTCCACCGCTACGAACGTGGTGGTGACCGACCAACTGCCGGCCGGATTGACCTTGGTGTCGGTCCAGCCGCCGAGTGGGTGGAGCTGCGCCGGCACCACCACCATCACCTGCACCGTGCCCTCGATGGCCGCCGGCACCACCGTGGAGATCACCCTCACGGTCCTCGTCGGCTCCGGTGCCCAACCGTCCGTGACCAACGTGGCCGAGGTTCGTGCCGACGAGCCGGACGAGATCCCGTCGAACAACCGTGACGACGTCACCACCCCGGTCGTCGCGGTGGCGGGCGTGACTCAGGCACGACCGACGGTGCAGGCGGCGACCCTGCCGCGCACCGGTCTCGACCTCGCTCGGGGCGTGGGCGCCGGCGTGCTGTTCGTCGGAGTCGGGCTGGTGCTGGTGTTGGCCGGGCGCCGGCGTCGAGCGTGACGGTAGGGGGCCGTCGCGCACGGTATGTGGTGGGTGCAGCCCTGTTGCTCGCCGGATGTAGGGCCGGCGAGCAACAGGCGGGCCCGCCCATCGCGACCAACTTCACCGGTGGAGGTCCAGCCCGGCTCGAGCTGGCGGGCGAGACCTTCACCTTCGCCGTGGCTTGCGAATCGACCGGGGGTGACGGCACCGGCACGTTGCTGATCTCAGGTCGGGGCGCACGCGCCGATCAGGTCCCGATCGCGGTCAGCGCGGAGATGTCGCTGGGTGACGGCACCGGCTCGATGGGTGCCAACCTCGGTGGCGATCCGCCGAAGGTGGTGCGTGCCCCGGACGCTGCTGTGGAGAGCGGTCCACCGCTTCGGATCACCGGGGACTTCGAAGGCATCGGGGTGGGCACCCTCGTGGTGGAAGGCTGCAGCCCCGGCCCGTGAGACCGTCGATCAACGCAAGATCGCCGCGAGGGCATCGGGTGGGACCGCGGAGGCGAACAGGAACCCCTGAGCGAGGTCACAGCCGAGCCCACGCAGCAGCTCCAATTGCTCCGCGCTCTCCACCCCTTCGGCGACCACGCTGAGATCGAGCTGACGCCCGAGGCCGGTGACCGCCGCGACGATCGCTCGATCGGCGCCAACCTCCGGCACTGGAGGGTCCTCGGAGTGGAGGTGTGGTGGTCTGGGACATGGCGGCTCGGTCGATCGCGGCGCGAATGCCAGTCAACCGACCGTGGCGGCGAACAGGCAGGGGTGTGCGTCACATGGTCTAGCCCCCGGGCTGCGAGCTGGTCGGGTCGAGCGCTCCGGTTGGCGCTGTCCGCCCGGCGATTCCGAGCTCGTTCTATTCCCCCCCCAGGCCTTGACACGGCCCGAGGGTTGCCACGTTCATTAGGCGGTGCCTCCAAGCTCGCCAGACCTTCGGCCGATCGCTGCTGGCCCGGTTCGCACCGAAGGTGCGCCCATGCTGCCTTCCGCCGTGGTTCGTGCCCGGTTGGTGGTCGACAGCACCGGCCTCGAGCAACTCCTCGGGTTGCTGCGCGAGGCGGGCTACCGGGTGCTCGGCCCGACGGTGCGCGACCGCTCGATCGTCCTCGACGAGCTCCGGTCGGTCAGCGATCTGCCCCGCGGCTGGACCGACGACCAGGAACCCGGTTCGTATCGGCTCCGGCGCCGGGAGGACGGCGCGTACTTCGGCTGGGCCGTCGGCCCTCACGCGTGGCGCCAGTTCCTGTTCCCACCTCGAACCCGCCTCTGGCGGGCCGAGCGCTCCGATGACGGCTTCGATGTCGTCATCGATGACCCGAGCAGCGAGCCGCCCTTGGCGTTCGTCGGTGTGCGCTCCTGCGACCTGCACGCCATCGCCATCCAGGACCGGGTGTTCATCGGGGGCGGCCCGACCGATCCTCTCTACGCTCACCGGCGGCAAGGGTGCTTCGTCGTGGCCGTGCACTGTTCCGATCCGGCAACCACCTGCTTCTGCTCGTCCATGCGGGCCGGACCTCGGGCCGAAGGCGGCTACGACCTCGCGCTCACCGAGCTGCTCGGGCCCCCGCACGAGTTCCTGCTCGAAGCCGCCACCGAGAAGGCGGTCGCGCTGCTCGATGGCATCGACGGGCGGCCGAGCACACCCGAAGACATCGCGGCCTCGCTCGAGGTCACTGCCCAGGCGGCCCGGCGCATGAGCCGCCGAGTCGAAACCGAGGGCATCGCCGAGCTGCTCGCCTCCAACCTGGACCACCCCCGATGGGACGAGGTGGCCGAGCGGTGCCTGGCGTGCACGAACTGCACGCTGGTCTGCCCGACCTGCTTCTGCAGCAGCGTGGAGGACGTCACCGACCTCACCGGTGCGGAGGCCGAGCGATGGAGGCGGTGGGATTCCTGCTTCACCCTCGATCACTCGTATCTCAACGGAGCCAGCGTCCGCGGCACCCACCGCGACCGCTACCGCCAGTGGCTCACGCACAAGCTCGGCACCTGGATCGAGCAGTTCGGCAGCTCGGGTTGTGTGGGCTGTGGACGCTGCATCACCTGGTGCCCGGTGGGGATCGACCTGACGGAGGAGGTGGCTGCCATCTGGGCGGAGCCCACTCAGGAGCCCGATCCCGCCGAGGTCGCCATGCCCGTTCGTGAGGGCCGCGGATGAAGGGCATCCGCGAGCTGCTCGCCGAGCATCCGGTGTTCGCCGATCTCCCCGAGGGCGATCTCGACCTCATCGCCGGCTGCGGTGTCAACGTCCACTTCGACGAGGGTGAGCAGATCTTCGAAGAAGGAGGACCGGCCGACACCTTCTACGTGATCCGCCACGGGCGGGTAGCGCTCGACGTCCACGCACCGGGACGAGGCTCGCTCGTGGTGGCCACGTTGCGCGACGGCGACGTGGTCGGCTGGTCGTGGCTGTTCCCGCCCTACCGCTGGAGCCTCGGCGCCCGGGCCACGGCCGAGACCTCGGCCATCGCGCTCGACGGCGCGTGCCTCCGCGGCAAGTGTGACGACGACACCGCCCTCGGCTACCGGCTGATGCAACGCTTCGCTCGCATCGCCCAGGAGCGGCTCTTGCAGACCCGTCTCCAGCTCCTCGACGTCTACGGCAACCCGGTGGGTGACGGGCATGTCGGTTGAGCTCCAGCACGCTCCGGTCGGCGGTCCGCCGATGGTCCCGTCCCGCCACCGGGTCGTGGCGGTCACCCGGGAGCTCGCTGACACGGTGACCTTCGAGCTCGAGCCGATCGATCGAGCACTCGACCCGCCGGAGCCCGGGCAGTTCAACATGGTGTACGCGTTCGGTCAGGGTGAGGTGCCGATCTCGGTGAGTGGCGACCCGGCGAGGGGCGACACGGTCGTCCACACCGTCCGCTCTGTCGGTGCGACCACCCAGGCGCTGTGCGCGCTCGGCCCTGGCGAGGTCGTGGGATTGCGCGGACCCTATGGGCGAGGGTGGGACGTCGAGCGGGCCCGAGGGCGTGACGTGGTGGTGATCGGTGGAGGCATCGGTTTCGCCCCGCTCCGGCCGATCATCTACCGAATCCTCGAGGATCGCCAGGCGTATGGGCGTGTCAACGTCCTCGTCGGCGCTCGGTCCCCCGAGACACTGCTGTACCGGGCCGAGCTCGAGGAGTGGCGGTCACGCTCCGACCTGTCGGTGGAGGTCACCGTCGATCGCGCCGGTCCGGATTGGCGGGGTGATGTCGGAGTCGTCACCGCGCTGATCACCCGAGCCACCATCGATCCGGCTGGCACCGTCGCCTTCCTCTGCGGACCCGAGATCATGATGCGGTTCGCGGCGAACACCTTGACCGGACGGGGCGTCTCGCCGGGCGACATCGAGGTCTCCCTCGAACGCAACATGAAGTGCGCCGTCGCGCAGTGCGGCCACTGCCAGCTTGGCCCGATCTTCGTGTGCCGCGAGGGACCGGTCGGAACGTGGGAACGGCTCCAGCCGCTCCTGGCGGTGCGAGGCCTGTGAGCACCCGCCCGAAGCTCGCGGTGTGGAAGTTCGCCTCGTGCGACGGGTGCCAGCTCACCCTGCTCGACTGCGAGGACGAGCTGCTCGACGTCTCCGGCGCCCTCGACATCGCCTACTTCCTCGAGGCATCGAGCGCGCCGGTCGCTGGCCCCTACGACTTGTCGCTGGTGGAGGGCTCCATCACCACGCCGTCCGATCGGGACCGCATCCGCCGCATCCGTGAGGCGTCGGCACGGCTGGTGACGATCGGTGCCTGTGCCACGGCGGGAGGCATCCAGGCGCTGCGCAACTTCGCCGACGTGGAGGGGTTCCTGTCGATCGTGTACGCGCAACCGTCGTTCATCTCCACCCTCGCGGAGAGCACGCCCATCGCCGCTCACGTGCCGGTGGATTTCGAGCTGCGGGGCTGCCCGATCGACAAGCGGCAGCTCCTCGAGGTCCTTTCGGCCTTCCTTGCCCGCCGCCGGCCGGCGGTGCCGGCCCATAGCGTGTGCGTCGAGTGCAAGGAGCGGGGCAACGTGTGCGTGATGGTGGCGCACGGCACCCCCTGCCTCGGGCCTGCGACCCACGCTGGATGCGGCGCGCTGTGCCCCACCTACCACCGGGGCTGCTACGGATGCTTCGGTCCGATGGAGTCCCCGCGGTCCCGAGCGCTGGCAGAGCGCTTCGAGCAGATGGGGGTCACCGACCGCGACATCAGCCGTGTGCTACGCACCTTCAACGCGTGGGCTCCCGGTTTCCGGGAGGAGGGCACCCGGCGAGCGGAGGCGGCCACCGTGGCCGTGACCTTTCGGGGGAACAGGGCCCGAAGTGGACACGAGTCGGACCGTGCGGAGGATCGGCGATGACCCATCGGGCGCCGGCCGGGCGCACGCTGAAGGTCGACAGCCTGGCTCGGGTCGAGGGTGAGGGGGCGCTCTACATCGAGACCGTCGACGGCCGAGTGGCCGACGTGCAGCTCCGCATCTACGAGCCCCCGCGGTTCTTCGAGGCGTTCCTGCGGGGGCGTTCCTACCTCGAGCCTCCCGACATCACGGCCCGGATCTGCGGCATCTGTCCCGTCGCCTACCAGATGAGCGCGTGCCGGGCGATCGAGGACGCCTGTGGCGTGGTGGTGGACGGCCCGCTCGAGCTGCTCCGGCGCATCTTGTACGCCGGTGAGTGGATCGAGAGCCACACCCTGCACATCTACCTGCTGCACGCGCCGGACTTCTTCGGGCTCGACTCCGCCGTGGCGCTCGCCGGGCGCGACCGGCCCAGCGTGGAGCGAGGCTTGCGGCTGAAGAAGGCGGGGAACCAGCTCATCGAGTTCATCGGCGGTCGGGCCATCCACCCGGTGAACGTGCGGGTCGGCGGCTTCCACCGCGTCCCCACCTCGCGCGAGCTGCAGCGTCTCCGCCCCGGGCTCGAGCGCGCCCGCGACGACGCCCTGGCCACCGTCGAGTGGGTCGCCGGTTTCGAGTTCCCCGATGCGGGGCACGACTACACCTTCGTCTCGGTGCGGGAGCCGGATCGCTACCCGGTCCTCGGCGGCCGGGTGGTGTCGAACCGGGGGCTCGATATCAGCGATGCCGAGTTCCTCGATCGAGTGACCGAGGAGCAGGTCGAGCACTCGAACGCGCTGCACGCCACCCTGGACGGGGATCACTACCTGTGTGGCGCGCTGGCCCGCTACTCGTTGAACCACGACCGGCTCCGCCCTGTCGCATTGGACGCGGCACGGCGGGCCGGTCTCGGAGCGACCTGCACCAACCCGTTCCGCAGCATCGTGGTTCGGGCCGTGGAGGTGCTGCACGCGTGCGAGGAGGCACTGGCGGCCATCGACGCCTACGAGGAGCCCGACACCCCCGCGCTGCGGGTGGAGCCTCGGGCCGGTGTGGGGCACGGTTGCACCGAGGCGCCACGAGGGCTGCTGTACCACCGCTACGTGCTGGAGGAGGACGGCACGATCGCCGATGCGGTGATCGTCCCCCCGACCTCGCAGAACCAGCCGACCATCGAGCACGATCTGTGGCACCTGGTGGAGGACAACCTGGCGCTGGACGACGAGGCATTGACCCGACGGTGCGAGATGGCGATCCGCAACCACGACCCGTGCATCTCGTGCGCGACGCACTTCCTCGAGCTCGAGCGGGTCGATCGGTGACCGGCGACCCGGCAGCCGTGGCGCACCGCGGTGGGCGTGAGCAACCCGCTCGGGCGGCGGTGGTCGGCGTCGGCAACCCGTGGCGGCGCGACGACGGCGTCGGTCATCGTGTGGTGGAAGCTGCCCGCCGGTGGCTTCCGCCAGAGGTGGCGGTGGCGCTGGTCGACGGGGAACCGACCCGGTTGCTCGAGGCGTGGGAAGGGGTGGATCTGGCGGTGGTCGTGGACGGGATCCGCGCCGGTGGCCGGGCAGGGGCTGTCCGATGCGTCGACCTGCTCGCTGGCCCCCTGGTGACCGTCCCGGCGGTGAGCAGCCACGGCGGCGGCGTGGCCGAGGCCGTCGAGCTGGGTCGGGTGCTGGGGCGCCTGCCGGCGAGCCTGGTGCTCATCGGCGTGGAGATCACCGACGAGGCGGATGGGCCAGGGCTCTCGCCAGCGGTGGCGGCGGCGGTCGACCAGGCGGCGCGGCGGGTGGCCGAGGTGGTGTCCTGGGCGAGAGCGGGGGGTGGGGGCTGATGTGTCTGTCGCTCGTGGGACGGGTGTGCGAGGTGAACGGTGAGCACGCTCGAGTCGACGCCGGCGGCACGATCCGCTCGGCGTCGATCGCCATGCAGCTGATCGAGGGCACCGATGTGCGCGAGGGTGACTGGGTGCTCGTCCACACCGGTTTCGTCGTGACCGTGCTCGGGGAGGACGACGCCCGGCAGATCGCGCGCGCCCGCGCCGCACTGGCGGATCTGGAGGGAGCCACGGATGCGTGAGCCAGTGGGGGAACGCCGCCCGAGTTGGATCCCGCACACCCGTGCCTGGGGCATCGGCCTGGCGGGCGCGACCGCGGTGATCAGCGGTATTGCGGTCTTCGTCAACGGCTACGCGGTCAAGCAGTTCGACAACTCGTCTGCCTACACGACGGCCAAGAACCTGGTGGCCGCAGCATGCCTGGGCGCGTTGCTCGTGGCGGCCACGGCTCGACGCTCTGAGGACGGTTGGACCCCGCCGCGGACCAGCGCGCAGAAGCTGGGCCTGCTCACGGTCGGGGTGATCGGCGGGGGCCTGCCTTTCCTGCTGTTCTTCGATGGACTCTCCCGGGCCACGTCCACCGACGCGGCCTTCATCCACAAGACCTTGGTCGTGTGGGTGGGGGTGCTGGCGGTGCTGTTCCTGCGGGAGCGGCTGGGATGGCCGCACGTCGCGGCCATCGGCGCCATCGTGGTCGGTCAGGCCTTGCTGGCGGAGGACCTGGCCTCGTTGCGTCTCCGGTCGGGCGAGCTGATGATCCTCGCAGCCACCCTGTTGTGGTCGGTCGAGATCCTCGTGGCCAAGCGGCTGCTCTCGTCGTTGTCGCCGCTCACCGTGGGCGTCTCGCGGATGGGCATCGGGGTGGTCGTGCTCGTGGCCTGGCTCGCCGTCACCGGCCAGCTCGACGCGTTCGCCGGGTACAGCGCGTCGCAGTGGGGGTGGGTGCTCGCCACCGGGGTCATCCTCACCGCTTACGTCGCGACGTGGTACTCGGCCCTGGCGCGAGCCCAAGCCGTCGACGTGACCGCGGTGCTGGTGTTCGGCGCGGTGATCACCGCGGCCCTCGACGCCTCGGTGCGGGGCGTGTCCGTGCAGGCGGACCTCGCCGGTTTGGCAGCCATCGCCGCGGGCACGATGGTGATCGTGGTCCTGGCTGTCCGACCGCACGAGAGCTCGGATCGGGGACCAGCATGACCTCCACCCTCCACTGCTCGGGACCGCTCGCGGACGGGGAAGACGGCGCGCTGCTCTTCGCCCGTTTCGCCTACCCGCCGAACGAGCTCGGCTACTGCGGACCCGACGACGACGGATCGCTTCTCGAGTACGCGGCCAGCGGTGCCACCGACGGCGGGTTGCGCCAGCTGTGCCGGGGCTTCGAGGGCGCATGGCCCTACCTCGAGGTCATCGCCGGAGCGTCAGGCCTCGATCCGCTCGACCGGAGGGTGGTGGAGGCCTACTGGCTGGGAAGCCCCCTCCTCGACCAGGTGGCGATGCACGATCTCGGTGGCTCGGTGGAGGACCGGTTCCGTGGTCGGGCCGGCGCAGACTGGAATCGGCTGGTGGCCGCCATCGACCCTCGGGCCCGGCTGAGCCACGCGTTCCACGTGTTCGCCGTGTACCCATGGGTGGGCCTGCTCCGCGGCGGCACGGTCGAGCAGCCGCTCCACGTGCTGGATCGCTGTCGCATCCGCTGGGGGGTCGTCGAGCGAGTCGACGGCGACATGGCGGTCGTGCGGTGCCGGCCGCTGGCGTGGAACGGGATGCGACTGACCCTCGGGCGACCCACCAGCGAAGAGGTGGTCGGTGCCCGAGGTGGCCTCGCTCTGGCGGGACCGGTCCGGGAAGGCGACGTGGTGGCGCTGCATTGGGGATGGATCTGTCTCACCCTCGACGCCAGACGGCTCTCGCACCTGAAGCACTACCACCAGCTCCAGCTCGACCTGGTCAACCAGACCGGGGTCGCCGCACGGCTCTCCTAGGTGCTCGCCGCCACCACGCAGCCGGGGCCGCCCATGGCTCGGCTGGCGCGGCTCAATCCTCGGGGATCGGCCACTTGAGCGAGACCTCGATCTCGCTCTCCCCCTCGCCCACCTCGATCTCGATCTCGAGGAGCACCTCGTCGGGCACGTCGATCGTGAAGCGGGTGCCGTCCCGGACGAAGGACAGGTCGTTGTTCGACGCCAGCTCGTCGGCGATGGCCCGCAGGCGTGCCGCGGCCTCCTCTCGCCGGAGGGTCTCGGTGATCTCGTGCTCGATGAGGTTCATGGGTCCTCCCTGTGCGAGTGGCGTGACGACGGCCGATCTCCAGCCTGCACCCCGGCGGGGTCACCGGCCCGACCAGGCGGTCGTGCCCGTCGCCGGTCGGACGGGGGCCGGGACCGACCGGTAGGATGCGGATCGTTCGCGCTGGGCAGCTTCGACGGTGGGAGTCGAATCAGTGCTCGACGATATTGCCGATCCGGCAGCTGCTCCGAGTCCCACCCCGGAACCGAGCCGGCTGTACCTGACCGGCCGGGTGTCGGTGGTGGGCGTGGACGGGGCGGAGCACGATCTGCCCGAGGGCAACGTCCGGCTGGTGTTCGCGGCTCTGGCGTTGGCCGGCGCTCCGATCTCCCGCCACGAGCTGGCCGAGATCGTCTGGGGTGAGGCCCTGCCGGCTTCGTGGGAGGCGTCGCTGCGCAACACGGTGTCGCGTCTGCGCAGCTTCCTGAAGGCAGCGGTGGGTGAGGGGGCGGCGATCGAGAGCGCGGCCGGCTGCTGGAAGCCGTGCCTGCCGAGGGGGATGGTCACCGATGTGGAGGTGGCTCGGGTCTCGTTGCAGCGCGCCGAGGCGGCAGTGGCAGAGGGTGACTGGGCGGCGATCGAAGCTGCGGCGGTGCCGGCCAGGGCGATCTGCTCCCGACCGTTCCTGCCCGGTGAGGAGAACGACTGGGTCGACGGCTGGCGGGCGACGCTGCACGGATGGCGGATTCGGGCTCTGGACCTGCTGACCGACGCCCGGTTGGCCCGGGGAGAGCTCTCGACGGCTCTCGCCTCCGCTGAGGAGGCGACCCGGATCGAGCCTTACCGGGAGCTGGGCCACCGGAACCTCCTCCGGGTGCACCTGGCTGCGGGCGATCGCGGTGCGGGACTGTCGGCCTACGAGCGGTGCCGGCGGGTCCTCGCCGACTCCCTCGGGGTCTCTCCCTCGGCAGAGACCGAGGCGTTGTACGTCCAGCTGCTCGGCACCGAGGAGCGCCCCCCGGGTCGGGCCGTTCGCCCGTCAGATCCCGAAGGCAGGTCGCGCCGCTCCACGCGGTCGTGCGTGCCGCCCCGGCCACCGGTGTTCACGGGTCGCCGCGAGGAGCTCAGGTGTCTCGAACGGCAGTGGGAGGCGGCGGCCCGTGGTGAGGCGGGTGTGGTGCTGGTGACCGGTGAATCGGGCATGGGCAAGACCTGGTTGGTGCTGGAAGCTGCGCACCGGATGCACGCTATGGGAGCCACGGTCCTCTACGGGTCCTGCGACGACGATGGGCCCCCGTACCAGGCCATCGCCGAGACGCTCAGCGGCTACGTGAACACCGTCGGGGACGAGGTCGTGGAGCAGCTCGGGTCCGCGGCGCGGCCCCTCGCCGTCATGGTGCCGGCGCTGCGGGCGAGGATCCGCTCGGACGAGACGGCCTGGCACCGGTCCGACGAACCGGCCGATCGCCTGGAGCTGTTCGAGGCGGTCGCCGTCGCCTACACGATGATCGCTCATCGGTCTCCGCTGGTGGTGGTGATCGACGATCTGCAATGGGCCGGCCCCGAGACGGTGGCGTTGCTGCGCCACCTCGTCGGTGCGTTGCGCGGGGCGCCGATCCTGCTGGTGGCGACCGCTCGGCCGCACGTGCTGCTCGAGGGCCCGATGGGTGAGCTCGCCGAGCGGCTCGACCGCGAACCGTCGACCGTGACGATCGCCCTGCCAGGCCTCCCACGGCAGGACCTGCAAGCGCTCGCCGACCGGCTGCTGCCGGACCGATCGGAGCACGAGCGCTCAGAGGTCGTCGGTTGGGTCGAGGATTCGACCGACGGCAACCCGTTCCTGGCCACGGAGTTGATCCGCAGCGCCGCCGAGCGCCAGGCCTCACCGCTGGCCGAGGGCCCGCTGGGGATCCCACAAGCCGTCCGGGACCGCATCGAGCGCCGGCGCCGCATGCTGCCCGCCCCGGGCGCACACTGCATCGCCGTGGGTGCCGTCGCCGGCTCCACGTTCGATCTGGCGACCGTGTGCGCGGTGGCCGGGGTGGCCGAGGACGACGCCATCGATGGTCTCGGCGCGGCGAGCCGAGCCGACCTCGTTCGCCCGATGGAGGGACCGGTCGCCCGCTGGACGTTCACCCACGGGCTGGTTCGGGACGCGGTGTTGCACGCCCTCGGGCCCGCCCGTCGAGCGCGACTGCACGCGCTGATCGCCGACACTTGGAGCCGGCGCCCCGACAGCACGGCGCGAGCGGGCGAGATCCTCCACCACGCGCTGGGCGCGGGTCACCTCGTCGAGTCGTCGAGGATCTATGAACTGGCCATGCAAGCCGGGTGGCTGGCTTTGACCGAACGGGCGTGGGAGTCCGCCTGGAGCCGCTTCACCATCGCGCTCGAGCACGCGGCTGACGCCCGGGCCCAGGCGCGAGCGCGTCTGGCGCTCGGGCGCTGCGCGACGGCTAGTGGCGCGCTCGAGGCCTCCCGCTCAGAACACGTCGCCGCCGCGGAGCTGGCGCGGGCGTGTGACGACTCGTCCTTGTTCGCCGAAGCCGTCTTGGGCCTGGCTGGTGGGACCGAGGAGACCTCGGCCTGGTTCGTCTCCGACGAGCACCGGGCGCTCCTCGAGGAGGCGCTCGAGCGATTGGGACCGGATGACGACGCCGGCCTGCGCATCCGGGTGATGGGTGACCTGGCGTTCGCGCTCTACCGGCCGGACGAGCTCGACCGGCGGGTCGACCTGGCGACCAGCGCGGTCCGGCAGGCTCGCGAGTTCGGGGATGAGGGTGTGGTGTGCGCGGCGCTGGTGGCGAGTCGGATCGCCTTCAGCCATCCGGTCCAGACCGATCGGCGGATCCAGATCGCTGACGAGGTGGTCCGCCTCGCCGTGCGACGGGGTGACCGACGCACACTGTTCGATGCTCGCCTGGCCCGCCTGTCCGATCTGGCCGAGCTCGGCGAGCGCCAGCGGGTCGAGGACGATCTCGCCGCCGCGGCGCTCGAGGCCGACGCCTCCGGGGAGCTCATGGACCGCTGGCGGGTTGCCGCCTGGCGGGCGCTGCTCACCATCGTCGACGGCGATGTCGAGGCCGGCCGGCGACTCGCCGACGAGGCGCTGGCCATGTGGCGGGACCGGGGCAACGCGACCGCCCTGCGGACCTGGGGTGGCCACCAGCTCACCTGGATGACCATCGCCGGGCGGCCCGATGAGGCCGCCGCGATCGCCCGAGCCGGGGTGGCCAGCTACGGCCACGAAGTCCCCGCGTATCGCTGTGCCCTCGCACTCACGCTCGCCCTGTCCGGGGCGCTGGACGAGGCCGCCGACGAGATCCGCGCCTTCAGCCGCGATCCGGGGTTGGACGGCTGGCGGGTCGACGCCTCCTGGCTGTGCGGCGCGGTCACCCTGGCCGAAGCGGTGGCCCTGGTCGGTGATCGGGAGATGGCGGCAAGGATGCTCCCGCTGCTGCAACCCCTCGCCGGGCGGTTGGCCTTTGCCGGCGGGATCGCCGGCCTGGCGTTCTGGGGTTCCACCGCCACGGCGGTGGGCATGCTCCTGCAGACGCTGGGCCGGCGTGGCGAAGCGGTGGAGGCGCTGCGCGCCGGGGCGGTGGCGTGTGAGGCGTTCGGCGCCCGGCCCTGGCAGCGTCGGGCGGAGGAAGCCGTCGCCGAGCTGACGGGCGCGGAGCTGACGGGCTGAAGCACCGCGCGCTCGCGCCACGGGTTCGTGTTGCGCTGGTGTTGCGCTCGATCCGTACCGTCCTCGGCATGCCTGATCATCATGGAGCGCAGTCGCGTCGGCACGGGGTCTCAGGAGCGGTGGGGATGCCCGGGAGGCCGGCCCGGTCGGTGGTGCTGGTGGGCGTCATGGCGGTGCTCACCGCCGCGGCGGTGGTGTTCGGTGCGGGTCCCGCCGTGGCGAGCTCGCCGGCGACGGTGTCGATGGGGTCGGTCGTCGTACCCGCGCCGATGCGGAACACGACGGTCAAGGTGCCGATCACCCTGTCAGGACCGCAGGCGTCGGACGTGTACGTGAGCTGGCAGGTCACCGGGGGTGTGCTCGGCGTCGACTACGCAGCACCGGCGGGAATCAGGACGACGAGGATCCCTGCGGGCCGCACCCGGGGATTCGCCTCCGTGAAGTTGTTCGGCATGTACTCGGGTTGGTACTTCTTCCCGCCGCCGTTGACGGTCAGCATCACGGGGGTGAGCGGTGCGCCGGTCGGCGTCGGCACGCCGTCGGGTGTGCTCGACGTCATGGCTGAGTACAAGCCGCCCGCCGCCATCTCGATCGGCTCGGTCAGCGTGTTCGAAGGGGACCAGACCAAGCCCCAGACCGTGAGCGTGCCCATCGTGTTCACCGAGTTCTGGGACTACCCGCCCGGCACCGAGGTGCAGGTGACCTGGCAGGTGACACCGGTCAGTGCCACACCCGGCGCCGACTACAAGGCGCCGACGATGCCGAAGACGACCCGGATCAGGTCCGGCTACCGCGGCTTCGCAAACCTCGCCGTCCTCGGTGACGTCGACCGGGAAGGCGACGAGGTCTTCGAGGTCACGATCCTGTCGGCGACCGCGGTGCCGACCCCTCCCCCGCCGCCGGGTTGTGAGTACGACTGTCACCCCGAGGACATCACCATCCTCAACGGGACGGGGACCGTCACCATCCTCGACGATGACGACGGCACGGCCAACCTGAAGGCGTGGGGCTACAACGGGCTCGGCTCGCTGGGCCTGGGCGACACCACGAACCGTCACCGCCCGGTGCCGGTCGGCACGAACCCGGACTGGCAGCACCTCTCGGTCGGGCAAGGGTCCGTGCTCGCCATCGACGGTGACGGCTCACTGTGGGCATGGGGAGACAACTGGATGGGTCAGCTCGGCACCGGTGACACCGACGACCGGCTGACGCCCACCCAGATCGGCACCGACACCGACTGGGTGGCGGTGGACCAGGGTTCGCTGCACGTGCTGGCGTTGAAGTCCGACGGGTCCCTCTGGGCATGGGGGACGAACGGTCGGGGTCAGCTCGGCACCGGTGACACCGACGACCGGTTGACGCCCACCCAGATCGGCACCGACACCGACTGGGTGGCGGTCAGTGCCGGCTCGGGCTTCTCGCTCGCCCTGAAGGCCGATGGTTCGTTGTGGAGCTGGGGTGAGAACAGCTTCGGCCAGCTGGGCCTCGGTGATCTCGACGACCGCTGGGTCCCCACCCGTGTGGGCCTCGATGACGGATGGGTGGACATCTCGGCCTCCCCGAACGGCTCGCACGCTTTCGCCCGGAAGGCCGACGGAACCCTCTGGGCGTGGGGCTTCAATGAGGACGGCGAGCTCGGCCTGGGGGACCTCGACCCCCATCTCGAGCCCACATCGCTCGGTTCCGAGTCGGACTGGGCTCACGTCGAGGCGAGCTATTCCGGTGGCTTCGCCCTCAAGGCCGGGGGCACGCTGTGGGCCTGGGGGGCGACCAACTTCGTCGGCCAGCTCGGCGTCGGTGACACGAACGGGCGGGGCGTGCCCACCCAGGTGGGGACCGACACCGACTGGGTCACGGTCGCTCCGGGTGCTTCCCACACGTTGGCCCTGAAGGCCGACGGCACCCTGTGGGTGTGGGGTGGGAACCACGTCGGCCAGCTGGGGCTGGGCGATTTCCGACATCGGCTCAGCCCCACGATGGCCGGTTCGGCCACCTGGCAGGCCATCGCGGCGGGTGACGGCTTCTCGCTGGGGTTGAAATCCTGAGAAGAGCCCCGGTGTCCGGGATGCTGCGGCGGCAAGGAACCCGTACCGTGGCCGACGAGGTGGTCTACGAGGTGCCGTGTGACTGCGGCCACGTCACCCGTGACGTCGCCGGGAAGGTGATCGACGCGGCCATCGCCCACGCTAGCGAGGCGCACGACGTGGAGGTCGGGCGCGACGTGCTGTGGGCGATGGCCGTTCCCTCCCGGTCCAGGTCGGCTGACGGTCCACCGTCCTAGCCGCACGCCGGCCCTCCGCCCCATAGATTCCCGTCAAGGTCGGCGCCGCCACCGCCGAAACCCGAACGGATGGCCGCGTTCGAGATTCCACGCCTGCGTGACCTGGCGCGCCACGCTCTGCCCCACCTGCTCGAGGCCACCCTGATCCCGCTGGTGCTGTTCTACGCCGCGCTGTGGGCGATGGGCGTGTGGGCGGCGATCCTCACCGGGCTGACATGGTCCTACGGCTGCATTGCCCGTCGGCTGATCCGGCGGGAGCGGGTTCCCGGCGTCCTCGTGTTGGGCTCGGTCGGGATCACCACCCGCTTCGCGGTCGCGCTGGCCACGGGCAGCGTCTTCGTGTTCTTCCTCCAGCCCACGCTCGGCACGTTGCTGGTCGCTGGCGCGTTCCTGGTGTCGCTGCCTGCGGGGCGCCCGCTGGCCCAGAAGCTGGCTGCAGACTTCTGTCCCCTGCCCGACCACGTGCTCGCCCACGCCAGCGTGCGGCGCTTCTTCGAGCGCATCACGTTGCTGTGGGCGTTTGTGCAGGTGGCCAACGCCGGTGCGACCCTGCTGTTGCTGCTCACCCAGCCGATCGGCGTGTTCGTGGTGGCCAAGACCGCCACCGGCTGGGTCCTCACGGGCAGCGGCATCGCGGTTTCCGTGGTGTGGTTCCGCCGCCTGGTGGCTCGGCACGACCTCGTGCCGGCCACGGCGTGACCCGGTCGCCACGGGTGGTGTGAGTCGACGGGGGCGCTCGTCCTGCCCGATCGAATCACCTCGGTACCGCGCCTAGCCGCCGTAGTTCATGCCGGTGTCGCGCAACACGAGGGGAAGCACGGTCTCGTCCCGTACCCCGGCGCCGACCGTCTCCGCCACGAACACCGTGTGGTCACCGCGCTTGACCGTGTCGGTCACCCGGCACTCGAACCAGTACGGCAACTCGACGATGAGCGGGCAACCGGTCTCGGGACCGGGCTCGAAGCGGTAGCCGTTGATCGTGTCGCCCTCCACGGTCGAGGTGCGGAAGAACGCCTTGCCGATGTCGAGCTGGTCCTTACCGAGTACGTTGACCGCGAAGACCCCACTGGCCTCGATGAGCCGGTGCGACTCGTTGTCGGTCTTGATGGCGGTGACGACCAGCGGTGGTTCGAACGAGGCCTGGGTGAGCCAGTTGACGCCGGCGGCGGCCAGCTCGTCACCGTCCCTGGCGGTGAGGACGTACAAGCCGTAGGTGATCGCTCGCAGGGCGGTCTTCTTCGCGTGCGGGTCCAGCGCCATGTCGCCTCCTCGTGGGTCGATCGGGTTGCGCCGACCCTAGCGTCAGCTCCTCGGAGGCTTGCGCCCTCAGCGGTCCGGTTCGGCCTCGGGGCACGGGACGGGTCGGGCCAGCGTGCCCGGCGCGGGCGCGGCGTCGGTTACCCCCGTCTCCCAGGGCAGGCGCACGAGCTCGCCCGGCGCGGGTCGTGACGTGGTGTCCAGATAGCAGGCGACGAGCGTGGCCAGCGCCCGTTGGCCGGCCCGGTTCGGGTGGAAGCTCCCGTCGAACACGATGGGGTTCAACGCGTTCGTGTACTGCCCCCGATCGCCGCAGGGCTCGTGGCCGTCCCAGACCGCCGCCGGCGAGATGAACTCCACGCCTGCTGCGATGGCCTCCCGGTACAGGCGGGCGGTGAGCTCGTCCTGGAGCTCTCGGAGGTGAACCCGCTCGTAGGTGCTGACCCGGCGCAGCACCGTGTCGCAGTCGCTGAAGCGAACGCCTGCTCTGCCCCCGGGGAAGAGGTACGGGTATCCGATCACCACGATGCGGGCCTGCGGGTAGGCCTCGCGCAGCCGACGGTAGGCCATCCTCAGCCGATCGGCGAGCGCGTCGGCCTCCACCATCGCCCAGTCGTGGAGCTTCGGGTCCTCGTCGTAGCGGTCGAAGGGATCGAACGGTGCGTCGGTGCAGCTGTCGAGCTCGAAGCAGTGTCGCACGATCTGCGAGAACGCCACGTCATTGCCGCCCATCGTCAAGGTGACCAACTCGACGCTCGGATCGGGCACCGTTCGAGGATCGACCTGTGCACTCACGACGACGGAGCGGGGGCCGCCGGTACGGGGTTCGGTGCGGTCGTTGAACAGGTCGTCGGTGACGGCACCCGAGCAGGCCCTGAACGTCACGGTGGGCTCAGGGCTCTCGAAGACGAGCTGGAGCGGGTACGCGGCCGGGGAGCGATGGCAGCGGTCACCGCCCTCGTCGAGGTTCCGGGTCTCGGGGAAGTAGCGGGGGATTCCCTCGCCGGCCGAGTACGAATCGCCCAGGGCCACGTAGTGGTCGTAGGCGTCGCCGATCGGTGGCGGCACCGGGAGGGTGACGTCGTCGCGAAGGGTCCGGAGCGCGCCCACCGCCACCACGGGAGCGATGGCGAAGAGAACCCCGACGGCCAGACCGATGCCGGCGTTGATGAACCACACCGCCACCTCGGTGCGCGCACCTTCCAGCCTCTGGTCGTCGGTGGCTGCCGAGGTGATGACGGCCCCGACGAGCGCGGCCGAGGCCATGCCCGCGGTGATCGCCACCTTGGCTGTGGTGCCGAAGTCCGAGCCGAGCACCAGCCACCACGCGCCCCATACCGACAGGAGTGTGAGCGCTCCACCGAAGATCGCGAACCACCACCGCAGCAGGTGTGGCAGTGGGATGCGCGAGGGGTCGCGCCGTTCGACGACCGCCGCGGTGATGGTGGCGCCCGCGGCCGCTGCAGCCAGGAGGGTGAACGCCACTGCCGCGACGACGACGGTGTCTTCGCCGAGGAAACGGACGTCGAACGCGGCGAGCACGGCGAGCAGGAAGCCGGCCCCGACCATGGCACCGAAGAAGCACCAGGCGGCCGGACCGACGGCGCGAGGCGGGATCCGGCCAGGTCCAGGTGGGGTCTCGGGTGGCTGTGGTTCGGGGGCGGTCGCCTCGGTCACCGGTCCTCCCTCGTCGTCCGCCACGCCAGGCACCGGACGCCAGGACTGTGGAGCATGCTGCCACCCGCTTGGTCGTCTCGGGTGGAATGTGATCCGCGCATTCAGCTCGCCGGGACCTTCTCCCCTGGGCGTGGCAGTCGTGCAGTCGTAGTGTCCGGCAAAGCCAGCCCGGGGGGAACGTGGAAACCGCGACCGAGACAACCGACATCGCCGAGGCCAGCGCCCGGCCTCTGCGCTTCGCCATCATCGGCGCCGGCATGGCCGGCATCCTCAGCGCCATCAAGCTGATCGAGGCCGGCCTGACCGACTTCACCGTCTACGAAAAGGCCGACCGGGTCGGCGGGACGTGGCGCGAGAACACCTACCCGGGCGTCGCCTGCGACGTGCCGTCGCACCTCTACAGCTACTCGTTCGATCTGAACCCCGAGTGGAGTCACCTCTTCGCGCCCGGGTCGGAGATCCAGACCTACTTCGAGCGCGTCGCCGACAAGCACGATCTCGACCGCTACATCCGTTTCGGTGACGAGGTGCTGCGCTGCGAGTTCGACGGAGGACGCTGGCACCTGGAGACCGCGTCTGGGCACACCGACACTGTCGACGTGGTCATCGCGGCCACCGGTGTGTTGCACCACCCGCGCTATCCCGACATCGAAGGGTTGAACACCTTCGCCGGGGACGCGTTCCACAGTGCTCGCTGGGACCACGACGTGCCATTGATCGGCCGGCGTGTGGGGGTGATCGGCACCGGTTCGACCGCGGTGCAGATCGTCTCGGCCATCGTGGGCGAGGTCGGGCACCTCACGCTGTTCCAGCGCACCGCGCAGTGGATCCTGCCCCAGGTCAACCCGGCGTACAGCGACGCGGAGAAGGCGGCCTTCCGCGCCGATCCGGGACAGCTCGTGCAGCTCCACGACTCGCTCTCGCAGCTCTTCGAGGAGAGCTTCGCCAACGCGGTGGTCGACGCCGACTCCCCGCAGATCAAAATGATCGAGAAGGCCTGTCTCGACAACCTCGAGAACAACGTCACCGATCCGGAGCTGCGCGAAGCCCTCCGACCCGACTACCGAGCCGCGTGCAAGCGGCTGGTCATCTCGGAGGACTTCTACCAGGCGATCCAGCAACCGAACGCCGAGCTGGTCACCGCCCCGATCGAGCGCATCGAACCCGGAGGGGTCCGCACCGCGGATGGCGTGCTGCACGAGCTGGACGTGCTGGTGCTCGCCACGGGCTTCCAGGTCGACGCCTTCATGCGCCCGATGAAGGTCATCGGCCGAAACGGGGCGGTGCTGGAGAAGGTGTGGGCCGATCGGCCGGTCGCGTACCTGGCCATCTCGATCCCCGACTTCCCGAACCTGTTCATGTTGAACGGTCCAAACGGCCCGGTCGGGAACTTCTCGCTGATCGAGGTGGCCGAGTTGCAGTTCCGCTACATCATGCAGCTCGTCGAGCTGCTGCGCACCCGACGCGCCCGGGAGGTGAGCGCCACCCACGAAGCGCTCGACGAGTGGGAGGCGGCCCGCGAGGAGGCCGCCAAGCACACCGTGTGGGTCACGGGGTGCCGCAGCTGGTACCTCGACGACCGGGGCATCCCGGCTGTCTGGCCATGGACGTTCTCGCGGTTCCGGGAGGAGATGGCCGCACCCAAGCTGGAGGCGTTCGAGCTTGTCGAGTGATGACGGGCCGGCCGGTGGATGCTCAGGAGCCGGTCTGGGCCCTGGCCCTTCGCCCTTCCGCCCGCCGTTCGCGCAGGACTCGGCCCCGGCACTGCTCGACCGGGTCGAAGTCGTCCGGATCCGGTGGCAGCGACTCGGGTTCGACGAGCCGGGTGCCCATCATCATCTCGACCAGCAGCGGCCGCCCGAGGATCTCCCCGGCGCAGTTCACCCCACCGACCATCGTGCCGGCGATGCCGTGTCCCTCGGTGGTACCGGCGCCCACCAGCCACAGCCCCTCGATCTCCGTGCGATGGTGCGGACGGTTCGTGCCGCTCTGGTCCGGTGAGTGCAGGTAGCCGTAGCTGGTGCCACCGGTGGAGTGGGTGTAGCGCTCGTGGGTGATGGGCGTGGCGGTCTCGAGGTGCACGATGTGGTCGCGGAAGGGGCCGAGCACCTCCTCGGCCAGATCGAGCAGCCGCTCAGTGAGCTGCGCTTTGCGCTGGCGGTAGGTCTCGTCGCGGCGGTACCGGCCGCCCTCGGCAGGCCCGCGTTCGATCCCCCAGAACCCGTAGCCCCGCGGTGCGAGGGTCATGATCTGGAAGTTGGTGTGGCCGGGTGGGCAGAGATGCGCGTTGCCGGGGTCCTTGCGCGAGGCGATGGCGACGTAGGCGAAGATGTCGTCGAGGTCGAGCACCCCGCCGTCGAGCCGTTCGTAGAGGCGCTCCACGTCGTAGGACGGGAAGACGAAGTAGTTGGTGTTGGGCCGGTCGGTGAGGTCGATGTCGACCACGACGTACACGCACACCAGACCGACCGTCATCGTCGCGTGCTCGACCCAGTGGACCGTGGCCGGCTCCCAGTGCTCGCGGCCGACCAGCTCGAGCACGGTGCGGGAGTGATCGGCGTTGGAGATCACGATCGGCGCGGTCACGACGTGGTCCCCCGCGAGGCGCACGCCCCGGACCCGACCCTCCTCGACCATGATCCGCTCCACCGAGCCGAGGGTGCGGACCTCCCCTTCGTTGGCCTCGATCACCTGGGTGAGCCTGGCGGGGATCACCTGGCCTCCACCTTCGGGGTAGTAGGCGCCCCTCATGTAGTGGTCGATGATCGCCGCGTGCATGGCGACCGCGGTGGCGGACGGGGGTCCGGCATACAACCCGGACCAGTGGTCCAGCACGGCGCGGGAGCGAGGGGTGAGCTCGCACGCGTCGAACAGATCGGCGAGCGGGCGGAACGCCCATTCATCGAAAGTCGGCGTCTCCGCTCCTGGGAGCAGCCGGGAGCGGGACTCCTCGGCCACCTGCCGGAGGATGTCGAGGCACCGCTCGATTCCGGCTCGCTCGGTGGGGAAGGCGGCGATCAGCCGGTCCCGGTACGCCTCCCATCCAGCCGGGACGGCGAGCTCCAGGTCGGGGAAGCGCAACGTGTCGAAGCCGTCGGAGTCGAGCGGGCGGAACCGGATCCGGTCGCCGACACCGAGGGCGGCGAAGATGCTCGGGAACAGTCCCCCGGGTCCGCAATCGCCCAGGTAGTGCACGCCCACGTCGAACTCGAACTCGGCGCCGTTGTGGTGCCGGCGGAAGACCTGGGCGTTGCCGCCCGCGAGGTCGTGCCGCTCGAGGACGAGCACCCGATGCCCGGTGGCGGCCAGGCAGGCGGCGGCGGTCAGCCCTCCCGGGCCGGACCCGACCACCACCGCGTCCCACGATTCGGCAGTGGCGGACGTGGCAGGCACGTCCGGAGTGTAGGGGTCGGTCGGTCCGTGGTTCTCCACCGGGGGGCGGGCGAAGTGGCGCTCACACGCTTTCGGGCACTGCGCGGTGGCGACCGGTACGGTGGGTGGTGACCGGGTCGGGGTCTCGCTGGCGGATCCCTCGGGGAGGTGACGTGGTGTTCGCGTCACGGTTGAAGCGCAAGGGCGTGCGGGGCGAGTCGGTGGGGCACACCTGGTGGGAGGCGAGGGGTGACGGCATCACGGTCGCGGTGCGGGTCACGACCGGCGCCGCCCGGTCGCAGGTGATCGGTGTGACTGAGGGCCGGTTACGGGTGCGGGTCGCAGCCCGGCCGGTCGAGGGGCAGGCCAACGCCGAGCTGGTCCGCTACCTGGCTGAGCGGCTGGGTGTGCGGCGGTCGGCGGTCAGCATCCTGCGCGGCGAGCGCGCCCGGGAGAAGATCGTCCACGTGACGGGGATCACCGCCCCCCCGGGCGATCTGGCGGGGTAGCGGCGTCCACATCGAGCCCGGCGCCGGGTCGTCGACCTGGGCTGTGGCAAGCGAGCGTTCCTCCTGCCAGCCGCCGGGGCGGCCGGTGGATCGGGCAGCGGGACGGGCGTCGACCGCAGTGGGTCACGACAGATGCCGACCGGCTGGAGAGCGCGCTGCGAGCGGCGAGCGCCGACCCGTCGGTGGACAGTTGGGCCGGTACCGGCCGTCCGCGAGGCGCGGGAGGTAGTGGCTGCCGTTGGGGCGTTGCCCGGGCAGACACGCGCCGGGCTGAGGACCTGGTTGAAGGGGTGCGTGCCCGGCAACGCGTCGGGCCACAATGCGGTCTTCAGCGCTTGCTCGTCCACGCCGCGGGGATGGAGCGCGAGGTGGACGACCAGCTCCCCGGACTGGCGGCGGTCCACCGCCCGCGGCGCGCCGTCGAACTCGACAGGACCGAGGACGCGGACGAGCACAGCTCTGTCGGGCAGGGGCCCGGCGTCGTCCACGAGTGCCTAGGACGGGGACAGTAACCGCGGGGCCGTGAGGTCGATGAGCTCCTCGCCCTCGGCGGCTCGCTCGGGAAGCGAGACCCGGACGAGGTCGCCACAGACCTCGCGGAACGTCTCGTCGAGGTAGAGGGACGCGGCGGTGACGCCGGGCGCCGCACCCGTGACAGCCCCACCGCGCGCGACCGCCCGCCTGTCGGCATCCGGGCGGTCTCCCTCGAGGACGAGGGTGAGCCCCGCTCCCTTCCGCGCCAGCAACCCTCAGCAGCGAACGATGCTGCAGAAGGCCTTGGTGACGTACTGGGTCTGGAGCCGCGGCCCCCGATCAGGCCGCTGACCAGGGACTTCCTGCGCGCTCGGAGGGACTCGAACCCCCAACCTTCTGATCCGTAGTCAGATGCTCTGTCCAATTGAGCTACGAGCGCAGGGACGCCGAGTGTACGGGACCCCGCGGCACGGAACCACCCGGCGTCCCGCCCGCCCGCCCGCTCGCCTCAGGCCCGTGCGTCGGCTCGGTCCGCTTGGGATGCGACCGTGTGTCACCGACGGCCGGCGGGCCCGTCGCCGGGCCCGCCGCCGCGGTCGACCGATCAGGTCAGACCCGGTAGCCGCACACCGGCCACGGCCGGGGTCCGTTGGTGGACCACAGCGCCCGGGCCATGGCGTCCTGCTCCTCCGGTGACGCCCAGATGGGATCCACCCCGACCAACCAGGGGAAGTGCCGGGCCGCGGTGGCGTTCCAGGTGCTGATGGTGAACTGGTACGCACCCCGGAACGCGCCTCGGCCGCCGATGGCGGCGTAGTTGCCGCCCGACTCGCACCACCGCAGCTTGGCGAGCTGCTGGTCGCTCAGCACGTGGTTGTACTTGCTCAGCTCGGCGAGCTGGGCGAACTTGCGGTCCCAGTACTTGGTGACCTCGATGGCCTGCTGCTCAATCTCGGCCTCGGTCCACTGGCTGTAGTCGATGCCGTTGTCCCGGTACCACTGCTTGAGCTCCTCGGGCGTGCACGCGGCGGCGGCGATCAGCACCGCCACCGCGAGCGCGATCTTGGGGACCCAGGCAATCTTCATCATTTCGGCGTCTCTCCTTCCCGGGCCTGTGCTCCCGGGCGCGCCGGGCGTCCTGCCGTCGGCACGAGGGGATCCACGAGGGGGAGCCGGGGGCGGGGCGAACGGGCGCTCGGTGCGGGCGGTGAGGGAGCCGGTTGGTGGTCGGTGCGGTGCACTCGCCTGCAGTACTCGTCTGCAGTCAATCCAGCCGGCGTGCCCGAGCACGGGCCGTATGGTTCGTCGTCCGTAACAGAATCGGCGGAATCGCAATCGTTCTGCAATATTTCGGCCGGTGACCTTGGTCACAGCGTGGACACGTAGGCCTTCCGACCTACGGACCGTGGCCGAGCTCGGCGAGGGGCGGCGTGGCCGACGGAGGGCCCACGACCGCCACGGCCGGGTCGACAGACGCCCGCCGGACGCGCAACCGGGCCCCGTCCGATCGGCGGGACCCGGTGGGAGCGGAGAGGGTGGGATTTGAACCCACGGAGGGCGTGAACCCTCACCTCCTTAGCAGGGAGGCCCGATCGACCAGACTCCGGCACCTCTCCTCGTCGCGGGTACGCATCGTACACACGGGCCGATCACCGGCGAGTGGCGAGCCCGAGGTTCGGCTGGCGGAGGGAGGGGGATTCGAACCCCCGGAGGGTTGCCCCTCAACGGTTTTCAAGACCGTCGCAATCGTCCGCTCTGCCATCCCTCCGGGCACGACCCTACCTGCGCCGGCATCACCGGCGGACCTGGGCCCGCAGGGCGGCGACCCACTCGTCCGCCGCTCGCCAGGCCACCTCCGCCTCACGCCGGACCTCGGGGCCGTGCTCGCCCGCCGCGGGGTACGACCCCAGGAACTTCACGTCGTGCTGCTTGCTCTTGAGGTTCCGCAGCGCATCGGCCACCAGCTCGTCGTCGATGTGGCCCTCGAGATCGATCAGGAAGCAGTAGTCGCCGAGCCCGCGCTTGGTAGGCCGGGACTCCAGCTTCGACAGGTTGATGGCCCGGGCCGCGAACTCCTGCAGGATCGACAGCAGGCTCCCCGGGACGTCCGCGCGCTGGAACACCACGATCGAGGTCTTGTCATGTCCAGTGCGCGGCGGGATGCCCTCACGAGCCACCACCACGAACCGGGTGGCGTTCTCCGGGTGGTCGGCGATGTTCGACGCCAGCACTTCCAACCCGTAGACCTCCGCGGCCCGGGCGGTGCCGATCGCCGCGGTGCGCTCGTCGCCGTCCTCCGCCAGCGAGCGGGCCGCGTCGGCGGTGGAGTTGGAGGCCTGGGTCTGCACGCCGGGCAGGTGCCGGTTGAGGAACAGGCGGCACTGCGCCGTGGCGTGGGGGAACGACACCACCGTCTTGACGTCGTCGATCTTGACCCCCGGCCGGGCGAGCAGGCACAGGTCCACCGCGATCACCACCTCGCGCTGGATCAGCAGCTCGGCCTCGAAGGCCAGCGTGTCGAGGGTGACGTTCACCGAGCCCTCGATGGCGTTCTCGATGGCCACGAACCCCGCGTCGACCTCACCGGAGGAGGTGGCCGCCAACACCTCGGGGATGGACCCGATCGACACCAGCTGCGCCTGCAGCAGGTCGGGCTGGGTGCGCAGCGCCTCCTCCGTGAAGGTCCCCGCGGGCCCGAGGTAGCCGACCCGCAACGACGCCATGTCTGCGGCCAGCGGCGGGGGAGATGCGGCGGCGTCGTCCACGAACGAGCAGGATAGTGACGTGGACGAAGCGGCCCTGAGGGAGATGCTGGACGCGGTGCGCTCGGGGGAGATGACCTCCGACGACGCGGTGGCCGTGTTGCGCCGGCTGCCGTTCGCCGACCTGGGGTTTGCACGCGTCGACCACCATCGGACGCTTCGGCTCGGCATGGCCGAGACCGTCTACGCACCGGGCAAGACCCCCGAGCAGTGCGCCGCGATCGTGGCCGAGCTACTGGCGCAGCCCGGCTCGTCGCCGGTGATCCTCTCCCGCGCCGACGACGAGCAGGCCACGGCTGCGCTGGCTGCCAACCCCGGCGGGGCGCGCACCCGCGCCACCGTGGTGTGGCGGCCTGCGGCTGAGCGCTCCGAGCGAGTGGTGGTCGTCACCGCCGGCACCGCCGACCAGCCCGTCGCGGACGAGTGCGCCTGCACCCTCGCTGCCCACGGCTTCCGGCCGGTGCGCATCAGCGACGTGGGCGTGGCCGGCCTGCACCGGATCCTCGACGCCCTCGAGGAGCTCGCGGCCGCGGACGCGGTCGTGGTGGTGGCCGGCATGGAGGGTGCGCTGGCGAGCGTGGTCGGCGGGCTCACCGCCGCACCCGTGGTGGCGGTGCCCACCAGCGTCGGGTACGGGGCGAGCCTCGCTGGGGTCACCGCGCTGTTGAGCATGCTGGCCTCATGCGCCTCCGGGATCACGGTGGTGGGCATCGACAACGGCTTCGGTGCGGCCTGTGCGGTGGTGCGCCTCCTTCCCTCCGCGGTGACCACCCGTGTCTGAGGTCGCCTGGTTCCACTGCTTCTCGGGTATCGCCGGTGACATGGCCATGGGCGCGCTCGTCGACGCTGGTGCCGACATCGCCGAGGTGCGGGCCATCTGCGAGCGGCTCCCCGTGGGCGGGTGGGTCCTCGAGGCCGAGCCGGTGACCCGGTGCGGTATCGCCGGCACCAAGATTCACGTGCACGCGGAGGAGACCACGGTGGTGCGCACCGCGGCCCACGTGCGCGCGCTGATCGAAGAGGCTCGCCTCCCCGAGCGGGTGCGCCGGCGGGCACTCGCCGCCTTCGATGCCCTGGCCCGGGTCGAAGGCCGCCTCCACCGGCGCCCGCCCGAGCAGGTGCACTTCCACGAGGTCGGCGCCATCGACGCCATCGTCGACGTGGTCGGCACCTGCGCGGCGCTCGAGCTGCTCGACGTCGACGAGGTCGCGTCCAGCCCGGTGGCGCACGGTCTCGGCATGGTGCGCACCGCGCACGGGCTGCTCCCCAACCCCGCCCCCGCGGTGACCGCGTTGCTCGAGGGTGCGCCCACCTACGGCCTGAACGTGGCCAGCGAGCTCACCACCCCGACGGGTGCCGCGCTCCTGGCCGCGCTGGCCAGCGAGTGGGGTCCCCTGCCGCCCATGACCGTCACGGCCACCGGTTTCGGGGCGGGGACGGTGGAGCTCGACGACCGGCCCAACCTGGTGCAGGTGGTGGTCGGCGACCGCCGGTCGGTGCTCGATCCCGGCCAGCCGGTCGTGCTCCTCGAGACGAACGTCGACGACGCCACCGGTGAGCAGCTCGCCCACGCGGTGTCCGCCCTGCTCGAGGCCGGGGCGCACGATGCCTGGGTGACACCGATCCTGATGAAGAAGGGCCGGCCTGCGCACCAGGTCAGCGCGCTGGCCGACCCGTCGCTCGGTGAGCAGGTGGCCCGGGTTCTGGCCCGGGAGACGGGATCGCTCGGCGTGCGGGGCCGGACCATGGAGCGTTGGCCACTCGCCCGCCTCACCTCACAGGTCGACGTCGACGGCTATCCGGTGCGGGTGAAGGTGGGCGCGGGGCGGGTCAAGGTCGAACACGACGACGCGGTGCGGGTCGCCCGGCGTACGGGTCGCTCACTGCGCGAGGTCACCTCCATCGCGGAGGAGCGCTGGCGGCATCGCCACGACCACGACCATGACTCTCACGGCGGCGAGCCGCCCCGGCGCCGGACCAGCTCCGACGACGGCCCGGGAGGCGAGCTCCCGAACGACGCCAGCTGATCCCGATGCGGGTCAGGCCGCGGGCGGGCGGGACGACAGCGCTCGCCAGAGGGCCCGGTAGCTCGGATACTTCAGCTCTTCGGTGACCCAGCCCTCCTCCACGAGCACCCGGTGCAGTGCCGGGAGCCGCTGGAACGGCACGCCCATGTCGACGTGGTGGGCCAGGTGCCAGCCGGTGTTGAACGGCACCATCCAGAACCGGGCCATCCACGACTGGCGCACCACGTGGGTGGTCATCCGCCGGTCCTTCGAGCGGGTCATCCCCCCGTGCTCGGCGATGGAGCGCAGCCGGTTGATCACCCGCCACACGGTCATCCACGGCGCCAGCCAGAACAGCGGATAGAGCCACCACCGCCCGGACGCGAGCCACAGGCCGGCGAACAGCACCACCTGCACGGCGACGATCCGGATGGCCACCGGGCGGGCCTGATCGCTGCGGAAGGCGAGCAGCAAGCCTTTGAGGTTCTTCCAACCCGAGATCCCGATGGCGTCGCGGGTGAGCTTGCGGCGCATCGACGCCCGGGTGATGGGGTAGCCGAGGTAGAGGTTGAGATCGGGCTCGTTGGGGCCCATCTCGTCCTTGTGGTGAGCGAAGTGACCCCGCCGGTAGGCGTGGAACGGCACGAAGGCGGGGTAGGCCAGCAGCCATTGGCCCACCAGGTCGTTGACCTGCTTGCGCTTGAACAGCAGTCGGTGCGCCGCTTCGTGGCTGAGGATCGCGAACAGCGCGAACGCCCGACCCATGAGCAGGAACGTGGCCACCCATACCACCAGTGCCGCCCCCAAGGGCAGCCGCACCGTGACCCAGCACGCCAGCGTCAGCAGACCGACCGACTGGAGCCACACCGAGGCCACGTTGAGGGCGTTGCGGACATTCGGGATGCGGCGGAGCTCCTCGCGCAACCGGGGGACCGGCATGCCACTGGCCGTGAGCCGCTCGGTGGGAAGCACGTCCGGGAGCAGGTCGGGGACCGGGACCATGTCCTCGGCTCGATGCTGCGGGAGGTCGATCGTGGCGGCGCTCACGACCGAGATATTACATAATCTGATCAGGTAATCCAAATCCGTAATCCCGGGCACTGACCGGTACGCTCCCGGTCTCGTGGAGCAGCTCGGCGCCAACCGGCCTCTCACCGCTCGCTCGGTCATCGCCAGCACGCTGCTCGGCACCCACCCCCCGCAGTTGCCCAGCCGCCTCCTCGTGCGCTCCGGCGAGCTGTTCGGCATCACCGAGGGGACGGTTCGCACCGCGATCTCCCGGATGCTCGCGGCCGGCGAGCTCGAAGCGGTCGATGGCGCGTACCGCCTGGCCGGTGCGCTCCTCGAACGGCAGGCTCGCCAGGACGCCAGCCGTCGGGGTGACCGGCGCCGGTGGACCGGTAGCTGGGAGCTGGCCGTCGTCCCCGGGAGGGAGCGGCGCGACGCCGCCACCCGCGGGCAGCTGCGGGACGCCATGCGGCGGCTGCACCTGGCAGAGCTCCGCGAAGGCGTGTGGCTGCGCCCGGACAACCTCCACCCCCGCCGCGCGCCGGAGGCGGCGGCCATCGTCGCCGAGCAGTGCACCCGCTTCTCGGCCCGCCCCGGTGGCGACCCCGGGGCTCTTGCCGCACGCCTGTGGGACCTCGACGGGTGGGCCGCGACCGCCACCCGGCTCGAGCGCGAGCTGCGCCGGCACCTCCCCCGGCTCGAGCGAGGCGATGCCAGCCAGCTGCGGGACGCGTTCGTGGTCTCCGCCGCGGTGCTGCGGCACCTCCTCGCCGATCCGCTCCTGCCGGAGGAGCTGCTCCCCGCTGACTGGCCCGGCCAGCGGCTCCGGGTCACCTACGAGCGTTTCGACGCGGCGTTCAAGGCCACCTGGCGAACGCACTTCCGCGCTCAGGGCAGCACCACCACCGCGTAGCGCGACGACCTCCTCCGAACTGTTCATCGCAGCGCGGTCAGCGGCCGCGCTGCGATGAACGGTTCAGTGGAGGGGAAGGGAGGGGGAGCGGGGCGGAGGTGCTGCTCGGTCGAGGAACCGGAGCTGGTCGTGCAGCATCGACACCCGAGGCAGGTCGCGCCCCGCGGCCCGGGCCGCAGCCAGCGGCGCGGCATAGATCGCGTCCAGCTCCATCGGCCGGCCGGCCTCGAAGTCGAGCTTCATGCTCGGCGCGTACGGTCGCATGCGCTCGGTGTCGGCCAGCATCTGCTCGGCGAACGACCGGTCGATGTCCTTCCCGCACGCCGCCGCGCCGTCGAGTACCTCGTACATCAGCTCGGTCACCAGCCGTCGGGTCGGCAGGTGTGCCACCAGCTCGTCGGTGCCGGCGTCGAGCACCACCGACAGGCCGTTGAAGGGAACGTTCCACACCAGCTTCCGCCACCGTCCCTCGACCAGGTCCTCGATGGGTACCGCCGGCACCCCCGCGCCGGCGAGGTCGTCGGCCACGGCCTGCACCGCGCCGGCGATCCCGGCCGCTTCGCCATCGTCACGATGCTCGCCGAGGGTCACTCGCCCGTAGTCGAGGTGGCGGATGTGGCCTGGCCCCACCTTGTTCGAGCACAGGAAGCACATCCCCCCGAGCAGGGTCGTGCCGGGCAGGGCGCGGGCCAGCACCTCCTCGACCCCGAGCCCGTTCTGGAGCACGACGACGACCGGATCGTCGCTCGCGGCCACCAGGCCACGCACCACGTGGAGGGCGCCCGCGGTGTCGGTGGTCTTCACCGCCACCACCACCACGTCGACCGGGGGCACGGTATCTGGGGCGCCATGGACCGAGACCTGCTCGAACCGGAGGTCACCCAGGGGCGACTCCACCAGCAGACCGTGCTCGCGGACGTGGTCGAGGTCGCTGCGGGCGACGAAGTGCACCTCGTGACCCGCGGCCAGCAGCCGGGCGCCGTAGAAGCCACCGACCGCGCCCAGACCCACGATGGCGTACGAACGGTGTGCCATGGACTCACCCTACGATGCACGCCATGGCCTCGGACCGCTTGTACTTCCGCCAACTCCTGGCCGGCCGCGACATCGCCCGCACCGATCCCCTGGCGCGCCAGATGGTCAACTTCGTGTACCTCATCGGCGACCGGGAGACCGGCGAGGCGGTGGTGGTCGATCCCGCCTACGACATTCGTGGCATCCTCGACGTGCTCGCGGCCGATGGTATGCGTCTCACCGGCGCCCTGGCGACCCACTACCACCCCGACCACGTGGGCGGGGACATGATGGGCTACCGGATCTCCGGCGTGCGGGAGCTGCTCATGCTGGAGCCGGTGCCGATCCACGTGCAGGCCGAGGAAGCACCGTGGGTCCAACGGGTGACCGAGGCGTCGGCGTCCGATCTGGTCGAGCACTCCAGCGGCGACACGGTGATGGTGGGTGACATCCCGATCCAGCTCATCCACACCCCCGGTCACACGCCGGGCAGCCAATGCTTCTTCGTCGACAACCGGCTGGTCTCGGGCGACACGCTCTTCCTGGAGGGGTGCGGGCGCACCGACCTGCCCGGTGGCGACCCTCGGGCCCTGTACGAGAGCCTGACCCAGCGGCTGGCCAAGGTGCCCGATGACGCCCTGCTCTTCCCGGGCCACCTGTACTCGCCCGAGCCGAGCGCGTCGATGGGCGAGACCCGGCGGCTCAACTTTGTGTTCCGGCCGCGCAACGAGCAGGAGTGGTTGCGCATGTTCGGCGGCGGCTGAGCCAGCCGCCGCCCGCCGTTCGAGCCTCGGGAGCCCGTGCGGGGCCGTCGCGGGCGTCAAAGCTCGGTGGAGAGGGCCGTTCGGCCCCCGTGAGCGAGTCCTGAGACCTATGAATCACCGACCGGTCGGCGACGATCTTGAACCCACGGGAAGGTGACCGGTCGCGCCCGTCCCCGGCACCGACCGATCCGCAACCCTCAGCGTGGTCGGAGGCGACCTTGGAACCGGATCATCCTGAGACTGGCCGACCGGCCCCGACAACGGAGGAGATCCGGCGGGCCCTTCGCCGTTACGCGACCGAGTTCCTGCTGCTGCTCACGCCTGACGGCCGGCTGATCGCCTCATCGGAGGCGGTCACCCTCGGCTACCCAGACGACCAAGGCGGTCGTCACATCGGCGAGTTCGTCCACCCCGACGACCTCCCCGGGCTGTTCGAGGCGATCGAGCAAGCTCGGGTCGAAGGCGCCTACGGGCGCAGCTGGCGCTCCCGGGTGCAGCGGGCCGACGGCACCTGGGGGGTCTTCGAAGGGACGTTGATCGACGCGGAGGGTGATCCAGTGCTCCGCGGTGCGGTGCTGCGGGTCCGCGAGGTCTACGACGACGAGCTAGCGGCCGGCGGGCACGGCACCCCGGAGGACCCTGACGGCAGCGACCGGTTCCATTCGCTGGCCGAGGCGCTGCCGCTCGGCATCCTCTCCGCGGACGCCCGCGGCTGGGTGGTGTTCTGCAACGAGGCCGCCGAGCAGATCCTGGGCCTGCCTGCCAGTGAGCTTCGCGGCCGGGGGTGGGAGCGGGCCATCGACCGGGAGGACCGCTTGGAGGTCGTGGCCGCGGCCGGACACGTGGTGACCCTCGGAGTCGGCCAACAGGTGACCTTCCGGGTCGCGAGCGGGGAGGGGCCGAGGTGGGCCCATGCCAAGTTCGTGCCGCTCGGTGGGGAGCAGCGCACGGGTTGGATCGCCACCATCGAGGACATCACCGACCGCCGCCGGGCCGAGTCGGAGCTGGCGCACCGGGCGACCCACGATCCGCTCACGGGACTGCCGAACCGGTTGCTGCTCGATGACCGTGTGCGTCAGGCGTGCGGGCGCCTGCGGCGGGGAGCAGAGGCGGTGAGCGTGGTGTTCATCGACCTCGACGGCTTCAAGTCGATCAACGACACCCATGGTCATCGCACGGGCGATGCGGTGCTCGTCGAGGTGGCGAGGCGCCTGCGCCAGGTCGTGCGGGCGGCCGACACGGTGGCTCGGTTCGCAGGAGACGAGTTCGTCGTGGTCTGCGAATCGATCACCGACGACGAGCGGGCGTCACTGGTCCGGCGGCTGCGGGAGGTCATCACGGCGCCGATGGTGGTCGAGGGGGTGCGGGTGACGGTCGACGCCAGCATCGGGGTGGCGACCACCCATGACCCGGGCGCGGCGGCCGACGAGCTGCTCGTGTTGGCCGACCAGCAGATGTACCGGGAGAAGCGCGCTCGCGGTGAGCGCTGAGGGCGCTGCCGGCGGGGCTGTCTCAGCGGGGCCGTTGCACCTCGAAGAGGTGTGCGCACGCGAGGCAGGTGTAGTGGTCCACGCCCCCGACCACGTCCGTCACGTCGAGCCGGGACTCACCACCGCACACGGGGCAGACGATGCGGTCGTCGCCTGCTGGGTGGAGGACGGTGACCGGTGCAGGCTCGACTTGCTCAGGCATCCGCTCCCGAAGGTCGAGCACTGGGGAGCTGCCGGTGAGATCGAGACGTGGAGCTGTGTCGGGGGAGCTGCGCAGCTGGTCGAGCCGGTGAGGCCGAGCAGGCTCCCGGCGGAGCGGCGGGAGCCCTGCTGCCCGTCGCCGCTCGTCCTCTGCGGCCGCGAGGCGTTCCTGCAGGCTCACGGTGCGCAGTCTAGCGAGCATGGGCTGTTCGGCCCACCTGCCAGGCAGGGCGAGCTCTCGTAGGCTCGGTCGTCATGACCGACCTGCTCGCGCTCTCCGCTCGGGTCATCGACGAGGGCGACCACGACGTCGCAGGGCCGGCCGCCCGGGTGACCTTCGAGCTGTCGGAGCTCACCCCGGGGGTGGCGATGGTGGAGTCCTTCTCCAACGTCGTGGCCTTCGGCAGCGGCGAGGGCCTCGTGCTGTTCGACACCTCGATGCCCCAGTTCGCCGGCGCCGTGGTGGAGGCCCTGAGACGGTGGTCGAACGACGCGGTGCACACCATCGTCTACACCCACGGGCACGTGGACCACGTGGGCGGTGCGCCCACCTTCCTGGAGGAAGCCGCGGCTCGCGGTGACAGGCGACCGGAGGTCGTGGCCCACGAGGCGGTCCCGGCCCGGTTCCGGCGCTACAACCTGACGAACGGGTACAACGCCCTCATCAACGACCGCCAGTTCCGCCGGGCGGGCGTGCTCGACGAGCAGGCGGCCCAGCCCCGATTCCCGCGGCGCTGGGTGGAGCCCTCCGTCACCTACCAGGACCGGATCGGCCTGCGGGTCGGTGACCTGCAGATCGAGCTCCACCACGACCGTGGGGAGACCGACGATCACACCTGGGCGTGGATCCCGGGCCATCGCGCGATCTGCGTAGGAGACTTCATCATCTGGGCCTTCCCGAATGCAGGCAACCCGCAGAAGGTGCAGCGCTACCCGCTGGAGTGGGCCCGTGCCCTTCGACGGATGCAGGCGCTGGAGCCTGAGCTGCTGCTTCCCGCGCACGGTCTGCCGGTCGGCGGTCGGGAACGGGTCAGCCAGGTGCTCGACGACACCGCCTCCGTCCTCGAGTCCCTGGTTCACCAGACGTTGGATCTGATGAATGCAGGCGCGACGCTCGACACCATCATCCACACGGTCACCCTGCCGGATGAGCTACTCGCCCGCCCCTACCTGCGGCCCGTCTACGACGACCCTCAGTTCGTGGTCCGCAACGTCTGGCGGCTCTACGGCGGCTGGTGGGACGGCGACCCGTCACGACTCAAACCGGCACCCGATCACGACGTGGCCTGCGAGCTGGTGCACCTGGCGGGGGGTGCATCGCAAGTGACGGCCCGGGCGCTGGCGCTCGCCGAGGCCGGCGACGCGCGGCTTGCCTCGCACCTGGTCGAGCTGGCGGCGCGCGCCGCGCCCGACGACTCAGGCGTGCACGAGGTCCGGGCGGAGATCTACCGCCGCCGTCGATCCGAGGAGCAGTCACTCATGGCCAAGAGCATCTTCGACGCAGCGGCACGCCAGTCCGAGCAACGTGGTGGTGAGCGATGAGCGGGCCGAGTCGTCGACGGCTCGTGGCCTCCACGGCGGTGGTGAGCGTGGGCTTGGTGTTGTCGATGGTCGCCGTGGCGGCTTGCAGCGCGGACCGCCTCGATCGCTCGACCACCACGTCCCAGGTGGTGGAGCCCGTGCCCGTCGACTATTCGGGCCGTGGACCGTACCCGGTCGGGTTCGCTCGGTTGTCGCTGCCCGATCGTGAGGTGGCGGTGTTCTATCCCGCCGACGGTGACCGGCTCGAGGGGACCACTCCGGTGACCGCGTACACCAGCGCGGAGGTCCTCCCGGAGCAGGTCCGTGGGCTGGTACCCCCCGAGTTCTCTCCGGTGATCCCGCTCGATGCGCACCTTGATGCTCCGGCCAACCCCGATGGCCCGTTCCCCTTGGTGCTCTACAGCCACGGCTTCGGGGGGTTCAACCTGATCGCCTCGCAGCAGGCGGAGCACCTCGCATCGTGGGGCTTCGTGGTGGCCGCGCCCGAGCACAAGGAGCGTGACCTGCTCGCCGTGGCCCTCGGTCGGGTGGACACCCAGGGAGACCCCGATGTGCGGGACCTGCGCGACACCCAGGCTCTCCTCGAGGTGGAGAACACCCGAACCGGGGGTCCTCTGCTCGGAGCCGTCGATCTGGCCCGGGTCGCGGCGATCGGCCATTCGGCCGGTGGCCGGGCGGCGGGTCTGCTGGCTTTGGAAGGAGCGGTCCAGACCTGGATCGGTCAAGCGCCCGTGCCGCCGTTGCCCCGCACCGGCGACGCTGCTGACGCCGGAGGCCCCGCGCTGCTCGAGGGCTCGGCGCTGGCCGAGCGGCTGGCGGAGCTCGCCCCACCATCCGTGCCCTCGATGATCATCGCCGCCCAGGACGACGGCGCCATCCCACTCGCCAGCGTGCAGCAGGTGTTCTCCTGGCTGGCGCCGCCCAAGACGTTGGGGGTGCTCGCCGGCGCGGGCCACAACGCCTTCACCGATCTGTGCGCGCCAATCCGAGCACAGGGTGGGCTGACCCGATTCGCGGCGTCGATCCCGGTTCCGATCCAGATCCTCCAGCTCGGCGAGGACGGCTGTACCGCGTCCAGCCCCGATCCGCAGATCGCCTACCGAGTGATCGATCACCTCATGACTGCGCAGCTGCGTTGGGTGTTCGGTGACGATCCCACGCCCGTGTCGCTGTCGCCGGCGTACGTCGAGTCACTGTTCCCCGGCGCGTTCAGCACCTACGAGACGGTGGGTCAACCGTGACCGGCCGACGGTCGGGTCAGCCGGTGGTGGTCCCTCCGTCGATGGTCAGGACGGCCCCGTTCACGTAGTAGGCCTCGTCGCTGCCGACGTACGCGATGAGCGCGGCGACGGACTCGGGTTCTTGCATGTCGCGAGTGAGGAACGATCGCGAGATCAGCGACATGCTCGCTCCCTCCGGTGGGGTGAACGCGCCGAGGATGTTGGTGTTCACCCCACCCGGGCAGACCGCGTTGACCCGTAGGCCGGTGCGGCCGTACTCGATCGCCATCGCCTTGGTGATGCCCACCAGCGCGTGCTTCGACGCGCAGTAGGCGGTGCAGTAGGCCTGCCCGATCACGCCTGCGGTCGAGGCCAGGTTCACGATGTTGCCGGTGCGCTCGAGGAGATGGGGCAGCGCCGCCTGGCTCAGGTAGAAGGGCCCGGCCGCGTTGACCGCGAAGAAGGCGTTGAAGCGCTCGGGTGTCTCCTCGGTGGTGTGTGCGGATCCGCCGATGCCGGCGATGTTGCACAGCACGTCGAGCCCGCCCAGGGCCGCCACGGCGTCTGACACCAAGGCGTGGCAGCGCTTGGGATCGGTGACGTCGACTGCGCTGGCGTGGGCGGTGCCGCTGTGCTCGGTGATCACCCGGGCCGTCGCCTCTGCGCCCTCACCGTTGATGTCGGCGCAGAACACCGAGGCGCCCTCGGCCGCCAGCCGCAGAGCGGTGGCCCGCCCGATCCCCGAGGCGGCACCGGTGATCAGGGCGGCCTTCCCGCGGAACCGATGGGGCAGGTCGGGATCGGCGAACGGATCGGCTGGAGGGTGCGGCACGGTGGCTCCTCGGGGAAGGGCAGGAATGGAACGGGTTCTGATTCTGGCTCGCGCCGCTCAGTGCCGCACCTTCCACCTGACGGGCATGTCAGCTCCCCGTAGGCTGCGACCATGACCGCTCACGCAGACGACCCCCACGCCGAGGTCCGAGCCGAGCTCCTCGACGTGGTGCGCCGGTTCACCGCCAAGGAGATCATTCCCACCGCAGCCGCCTACGACCGCGACGACCTCTACCCCGAAGCGCTGGTCGAGCAGATGAAGGAGATCGGGTTGTTCGGCATCACCGTGCCCGAGCGCTACGGCGGGCTCGGTCTCGACGTGCTCACCTACGCCCAGATCGTGGAGGAGCTGGCCTACGGGTGGATGAGCGTCAGCGGGTTCCTGAACACCCACTTCATGGGCTGCTTCCTCCTCACGACCTACGGAACGGAGGAGCAGAAGGAGCGGTTGCTGCCGAAGATGGCCACGGGTGAGATCCGGGCCGCGTACTCGCTGTCGGAACCCGACGCCGGTTCGGACGTCGCGGCCATCCGCACCCGGGCGGTGCGCGATGGTGACGAGTACGTCGTGAACGGCACGAAGATGTGGCTCACCAACGGGCGCGAGGCCCGGCTGGTGGTCACCCTGGTCAAGACCGCCGACACCGATCCGCCACACCGGGGCATGAGCGTGCTGCTGGTGGAGAAGGAGCCGGGGGAGCGCTTCGAGGGCATCACCGTCAGCCCCAACATCCACAAGCTCGGCTACCGGGGGGTCGAGACCGTCGAGCTGACCTTCGCCGACCACCGGGTGCCGGCCGCCAACCTGCTCGGCGGCGAGGAGGGGCTCGGCTTCCGACAGATGATGACGGCCGTGGAGCTGGGCCGGATCAACATCTCGGCCCGGGCGGTGGGCGTGGCCCGGCGGGCCTTCGAGGAGTCCATCCGCTACGCCCAGCAACGGCACACGTTCGGACGCCCCATCGCCCAGCACCAGGCGATCCAGTTCAAGCTGGCCGAGATGGGCACCAAGCTCCGGGCAGCACGGCTGATGTGCTTCGATGCCGCCCGCCGCAAGCAGGCCGGCGAGCGGGTCGACCTGGAAGCCGGCATGGCGAAGTACTTCTGCTCGGAGGTGTGCTGGGAGATCTGCCAGGAGGCGCTGCGCATCCACGGCGGCAACGGCTATGCCGCGGAGTACCCGATCGAGCGCCTCTACCGCGACGCGCCGCTCATGATCGTCGGTGAAGGCACCAACGAGATCCAAAAGCTGGTGATCGGTCGCCGCTTGCTCGAGGACTACGCGGCTGAGTCGGACTGATCGCCTGGCGCTCGCCGCCTCAGCCCGTGAAGCGGGGCTGGGTGAGGGCAGCGGCCTGGATCGTCGAGGAGGTGGTGGCCGGCGCTGCGGTGGTCGGCGTGGTGGTCGGGGGCGCCTCGCACGAGCCGTCGAGCTCGACGCTCGCTGAACCGTCGACGGTGAAGGTCCCCTTGGTGATGAACTCGATCGTCACATCAAGGGTGACGGTCCCGACCGTGTCGCCGGAGATGGTCGACGTCCCGGTGAGCGCGCCGGTGAAGAACGGGAACGGGTTCGGAGTGAAGGAGACGTCGCCCGAGGCGGCGCCGGATAGCACGGCGGACGTCACCTCCCCTTCGGCCCCTATCGGGAGATCGATCGTCCACGTGATCGTGTACTGACCCGGGGTGGTGCATTCGACCTCACCGGTCACCTGCGCCGTCTCCCCCGCGTTGGCTGGAGGCACGGCGACCAGCGGCGATGCCGCGATGAGGAGCGCTGCGAGCCCGACCTTGATCTTCATTGCTCCCACTCCTCCACTCGTCCTGAGTCCGGGAAAGCATAGTGGCGGCAGTCCATGCCGGCTCGGAGTGCTCCGCAGTGGCCGTAAGCGCGGACCGTCTCGCCGGTCAGGTCGGGTTGACACAATGGATGCAACCCTATGGATCCAAATGCGCAGCGAGCGCGGGACGCCGAGTGGGTCCGAGCGACCCTCGACGGCGATCAGCAGGCGTTCGGATGCCTGTACGACGCCTGGTTCGACCGGGTCTTCGCCTTGGCCCTGGGCATCGTGCACGATCGGGAGACCGCGGCCGACGTGGCGCAGGACACCTTCCTCTCGGCCTGGAAGAACCTCGGCACGCTGGTGGACCCGGACACCTTCGGCGGTTGGTTGCTGCGCATCGCGCGGAACGCCTCGCTCAACCGCCAGGCCCGCGAGTCGCGCAGCACCCCCGTGGATGGCGAGGGGATGGCGGTGATCGAGCGCTCGACCCTCGGCGCGGAGCAGCGCCTCGCCCGCCTCGACGACCCGGCCCGACTGGCGGGGGACGCTGAGTTGGTGGCGCTGGTGCGCGAGGCCGCAGCAGCGCTCGGGGCGCGTGATGCGGAAGTGCTCGACCTGCAACTGCGCTACGGCTTGTCCCCGGCCGAGATCGGGGAGGTGGTCGGGCTGAACCGAAACGCGGCCAACCAGCTCTGCCACCGCATCCGCGCCCGCTTCGCCACCGCGGTGCGCGCCCGGGTGCTCTGGAACGGCTCCGAGCCGGCCTGCGAACAGCTCCGGGCGGTGCTGCGATCGGCGGGCGTCGAGCGGTTCGACGCGGAGGCCGTGCGGCTCGCCGACCGGCATGCCGACACCTGCCCGGCGTGCTCCGAGCGGCGGGAGCTGCGGCTGCAGCCGGCGGCCATGTTCGCCTCTCTGCCCCTCGTCGCCGCGCCGGTGGCGCTCAAGGCCAAGGCCGCGGCGGCGCTGGAGGCGGCGGGGGTGCCCATGGGAGGCTCCGCGTTCGGCTCGGGGTCGGGACCGGGCGCCTTGCCGGGGAGGTCCCGGCGGGCCGGGCGGCTGGCGCTCATGGCCGCCGCCGCGGTGGTGGTGCTCATCGCCGCGGTCGTGCTGCTGGCCGAGCGCCCGCACGACGGTGTCGTCCGAACGACGGAGATGGCGGCTGCCCCCACCACCGCAGACCCCACCTCGTCGCTGGCGGCGGAACCAGTCGCGCCGGTGGGCCCGACCGTGCGCGGGGCACCCGATCCGACCACGGCGGACCCGGGGATCGAGCAGCCGACCCACGTCGAGGAGCCGCCGGGGACCGCTCCCCCTTCGCTGGTGGTGCGCTTCGAGCTGGTGCCGTCGCAAGTGGACCGGACGAGCTGGCCGCTGGCCGGCGTCGAGCCCGGTTCCACCCCGACCCTGGTGTGGGAGGTGTCGGGCGAGGCAGCCAGCCGGGTGGTGCTGGCCGGTCCGGCGACCGATCGCACCCCGGGCCTGGCGGCCACCGACGCGCTCGCCGGTTCGCTGCCCGTCTGCCCCTTCGCCTACCGGGCGGGAAGCGATCGCTGCGACGTCAGCGGGGACACCGCGACCACCTACGAGTACCGGCTGACCGTCTACGGCCAGGGAGGCGAGGAGCTGGCCACGGCGACGGCGGTGCTCACCGTGAGCCGTCCGATCCTGTGACCAGGTGACACTCGCCACTTACATGCAGTCTTGACTGTTTGTTGGGGTCGGCGTACAAGACGAGCATGCCCACCCAGGCTGAGCGATCGGCCACCACCCGAGCGAAGCTGCTCGACGCCACTGCGGAGTGCCTGGCCGAACTGGGCTACGCCCGGACCTCGACCACCGAGGTCGCCCGGCGAGCCGGTGTGTCGCGGGGCGCGCAGCTCCACCACTTCCCCACCAAGGCCGAGCTGGTCGCCGCCGCGGTGGATCACGTGCTCGAACGCCGGGTGGAGGAGTTCCGTACCTTGATCGCCACCGTGCCCGACGGGCCGGGCCGCGTCGAGGCCGCCATCGACCTGCTCTGGTCGATGTTCCAGGGCCCGACCTTCGACGCCTGGTATGAGCTGACCACCGCGGCCCGAACCGACCCCGATCTGCGGCCCCACGTCGTCCGGGTGGCGGACCTGCTCGACGAACGGGTCCGGGACGTCTTCCACGACCTGTTCGCTCCCCCTCCCGGGCAGGTGGCCACGCCCATCTACCACGACGTGGCCCCCGCGTTCCTGTTCGCCGTCCTCGAAGGGTTGGCCACGCAGCGGGTGACGGGCGGAACCCGTGCGGGCCCGAACGCCGAGAAGGTGCTCGCCGCCCTCAAGTACCTGGCCTCCGAGTTCCCCATCCACACCCCCTCCACCGGCGAGGTGCAGCCATGACCACGACCCCCACCCTCGACGAAGAGCTCTCCCTGTCTCCGGCCGAGGTCGCGACCCGCGACCGCTTCGAGCAACTGGTGGCACGCCTCAGCCACCAGTCGGTCGTGAAGCACTACGACGCGTACGCGGACATCCCCTGGGACGACCCCGCCTACGCGATCGACCCCGACGACCCCCGCTGGGAGCTGAGCCGGGCCGCCGACCCCCTCGGGGCGACCGGGTGGTACCAGTCGCAACCACCGGGCGTGCGCAGCCGGATCGGGTTGTACCGCTACGCCTCCGCCATGAAGATCGGCCTCGAGTTCGAGAACATCCTCAAGCGCGGCCTGCTGGAGTTCGCGTTCGGTCTCCGCAACAGCGACCCCACCTTCCGGTACGCCTACCACGAGGTCATCGAGGAGGCGCACCACGGGCTCATGTTCCAGGAGTTCGTCAACCGCGCCGGCTTCGACGTGCCCGGCATCGGCCGTCGCGAGCGGCTCCTGTCGCAGCGGATCGTGCGGCTGGGCCGGAGGTTCCCGGAGCTGTTCTTCCTGTTCGTGATCGGCGGCGAAGACCCGATCGACCACCTCCAGCGGGAGACCCTCCGCCAGCGCTCCGAGCTGCACCCGCTGTTCGAGACCATCATGCGCCACCACGTCACCGAGGAGGCCCGTCACCTCTCGTTCGCCCGCCATTACCTCAAGATGCGGGTGCCGCAACTCTCACCGCTGCGGCGGTTCCGGCTCTCGATCGCCGCGCCGACCATCCTCGGGGAGATGGCGAAGCTCATGATGCAGGCACCCCACGACCTCATCCGCGAGTTCGGTGTGCCGGAGGCGGTGGTCCGCGAGGCATACACCGAAAACCCGGAACACCGCCGCCAGACCCAGGACGCGCTCCGCAAGGTGCGCCGGCTCTGCCGGGAGACGGGCCTCATCAACCCGGTCTCCCGGTGGGTCTGGCAGCGACGAGGCATCTGGGCCGATGATTGAGCCCGATGCGGGTCGCGGCCGTCCAGCTCCACTCGACGCCTGACCGCGACCGCAACCACGAGACTGCAGAGCGCCTGATCGCCCGAGCCGCCGGCGAGGGCGCCCGGTTGGTCGCGCTGCCCGAGCTGTTCGGCTTCCTCGGTCGAGGCGCGGACCTGGCCGCGGGCGCCGAGCCCCTCGACGGCCCCACCGTGGCCTGGGCGCGGCAGCTCGCCACCACTCACGACGTGTGGCTGCTGGCCGGCAGCTTCGTCGAGCGCGACGGCGATCACCTCTACAACACGTCGTGCCTCGTCGGGCCCACCGGGGAGCTGGTGGCGACCTACCGGAAGATCCACCTCTTCGACGTGGAGGTGCCCGGCACCGGCGGGCACGAGAGCGACCTGTACACCGCGGGCACCACCCCGGTGAACGCCACCGTCGACGGCATCGGGGTCGGGCTCTCGATCTGCTACGACCTGCGGTTCCCCGAGCTGTACCGGATCCTCACCCTGCGCGGCGCGTCCGTGCTGGCCCTGCCGTCCGCGTTCACCGCCGCCACCGGCCGGGACCACTGGGAGCTGCTGGTGCGGGCGCGGGCGGTGGAGAACCAGGTGTACGTCCTCGCGCCGGACCAGTGCGGCACCAGCGCGGACGGCACGCCACGCCACGGGCACTCCCTCGTCGTCGACCCGTGGGGCCGGGTGCTCGCCGACGCCGGTGAGGGCGAGGGCCTGGCCATCGCGGACGTGGAGCCCGCCGAGCTGACGCGGGTGCGGAAGCTGCTGCCGAGCCTGGTCAATCGCCGACCGCAGGCCTACCGCTGGCCCGCGCCCTAGCCGGGACGTGGTCAGTCGCCCTCGCCGCCGATGTCCGCGTCGTAGGACTCGAACACCAGGTCCGCGCCACGGTGCCGATGCCGGCTGATCTGCTTCAGCAACTCGAGTGCCTCCTCGCGGGCCTGCTCGATGTGGCGGGCGTCGACCGGATCGGCGAGCAGTGGCTGGATCGCCGCCAGTCGATCACGCAGCTCGCCGTGCTCGCGCCGGAGCAGGTCGATGCGATGTGCCAGCCGCGGCGTGCGCTCGAGGATCTCGGCATAGAGACCGTCCGGGCCCTCGACCTCCTCGATGTGATCGGCGAGCGCCGCGTCGAGCGCGTCGAGCGCGCTCGCCACCCCGTCACGCCAGGCGGGCGCGTCACCCGCCGGATGAGCCAGCGCGGCTTCGAGGCCGTCAGCGGCGCCGGCGAGGGCGTGGCGGCGCGCCCTGGCCCGTGCCAGCGCGTCGGGTGATCCGGCCGAGGGTTCCGACAGGTCGCTCACCGAGCCAGCATGCCACGGTCTTCCCGGCGGGTCGCGGGCAGACTTCCCCCCATGCGCCCATCGTTCCTGCACCCCTTCGCCAAGCCCGCCGCGCCCGCGGACTCGTTCATCTCGATCGTCAGTGGTGACGGCGTGTGGGTGGTGGACCGCGAGGGCCGGCGCTTCATCGATGCCACGGCGAGCCTGTGGTACTGCCAGGTGGGGCACGGCCGGGTCGAGATCGCGAGAGCCATCGAGCGCCAGCTGCGCGAGCTCGAGGCGTTCCACACCTTCGACATCTTCACCAACCCCCGAGCCGACGAGATCGGCGACCGGATCGCCGAGTTGTGCCCCATCGCCGATGCTCGGGTGTTCCTCACGGACTCCGGCTCGGAGGCGGTGGACACCGCGCTCAAGCTCGCGCGGCTCTCGTTCGCGCTCGCGGGCCGGCCGGAGCGCACCGTCGTGCTGGCCCGCCACGACGCCTACCACGGCGTGACCTACGGCGGTACCTCTCTGCAAGGGCTGCCCCTGAACCGGGAGGGGTTCGGGCCCCTGCTCCCAGCCGTCGAGCATGCCCACCCCCACGATCTGGCCGAAGTCGAGGCGCGTTTCGCCGAGCACGGCGATCGGGTGGCGGCGGTGATCGCCGAGCCGGTGCTGGGTGCGGCAGGGGTGCACCCACCCCGTCCCGGCTACCTGGAAGGGCTGCGTGCCCTGTGCGACCGCCACGGCGCGCTGCTGATCCTCGACGAGGTGATCACCGGGTTCGGTCGGATGGGCGCCTGGTTCGCGGCCCAGCACTACGGCGTCACCCCCGACCTCATCGTCTTCGCCAAGGGCGTCACCTCGGGCTACCAACCCCTCGGCGGGGTCGTCGTCGGAGCGAAGCTACGGGAGGTGCTCGAGGGCGACCCCGACTTCGTGCTCCGTCACGGGTTCACCTACAGCGGCCACCCGCTGGCGTGCGCGGCGGCGCTCGCCAACATCGCCGTGCTGCGCGACGAGGACCTGCTGCCCCGGGCCAAGGCCATCGGCCGCCGGCTCGGTCCCGCGCTCGCCGCCCTGCGCGACCAGGGTCTGCTGGCCGAGGTGCGCGGCGAGGCCGGCATCTGGGGTGCTGGGCTGCCCCCGGACGTGAACGCGGCGGCGGTGCGGGACCGGATGCTCGAGCTCGGTGTGCTCGCCCGGCCGATCGGTACCGCCACGATCGCCTTCTGCCCCCCGCTGGTGATCAGCGACGCCGAGCTCGACCGGTGCGTCGACGCGTTGGCTCGATCGGTGCGCGCCGCCCGGGAAGTCACGACCTGAGACCGGCCAGCGCCTCCTCCAGTGGGAGGTACGGCTTGCCGAGCGCCTCGGCTACCGCCGGGTTGACGACGTGCCCACCGGCGGTGTTCACCCCCGAGACCAGCGACCGGTCGAGCGCGAGGGCGCCGGCGACGCCGAGGCGCGCCAGGTCCGACAGGTACGGCAGGGTCACGTTGGTCAGCGCGTAGGTCGAGGTGTTCGGCACCGCACCGGGCATGTTGCCCACCGCGTAGTGCAGGACACCGTGGCGCTCGAACACCGGATCGTGATGGGTGGTCTCGTGTGAGGTGGCGATGCAGCCGCCCTGGTCGATGGCGATGTCGACGATGACCGCCCCGGGCTTCATGGCCCGCACCAGATCTTCCTCCACCAGCACCGGCGCGCGCCCGCCCGGCACCAGCACCGCCCCGATGAGCAGGTCGGCCTCCACCACGGTGCGCTCGATCACCCCCCGGTTCGACGCCAGCGTGGTGATGCGCCCCATCTGGACCTGGTCGACGAACCGCAGCCGGTCGACGTTGCGGTCCAGCAGGTGCACCTCGGCCTCCATGCCCGCCGCGATCCACGCCGCGTTCCACCCCACGTTGCCCGCACCGAGCACCACCACCTTGGCTGGCTGCACCCCGGGGGCGCCGCCCAGCAGCACACCACGGCCGCCGTTGTGGCGCTCGAGGAAGTGGGCGCCCACCTGCGCGCTCATCCGACCGGCCACCTCGCTCATCGGGGCCAGCAGGGGCAGCGCGCCGGTGGAGGTCTGCACGGTCTCGTAGGCGATGCCAACCACCTCGTGCTCGAGCAGCGCGTCGGCCACGTGGGGGTAGGCGGCGAGGTGGAGGTAGGTGAACAGGCACATCCCCGGTCGGAGCATCGGGAACTCGCGGGCCTGGGGCTCTTTCACCTTGCACACGATCTCCGCCCGCTCCCACACCTCGGAGGCTTCGCTCACCACCTCCGCGCCTGCCCGGCGGTAGCTGTCGTCGGCGAAGCCGGAGTCGACGCCCGCGCCGGCCTCGACGAGCACGGTGACGCCGTGCTGCTCGAGCTCCCGTACTCCGTCGGGGGTGATCGCCACCCGGTGCTCGTCGGCCTTGATCTCCCGGGGGACCCCGATGATGCAGGTCATCGGGTCACGTCCCGGGCGCGCGTGCGGCGCTGATCGGTCCCGCCGTGCCCTGCGCTCGTGGTCGCGGTGGTCTCATCGCACCATGATGCCCAGCTCGCGCTCACGAGGCGCGAGAGTGAGGCCATGAGCCTTGCCGTCACTCCCATGCGTATCGGCTCCCGGTCGGTGACCACCGATGAGGTGATGCTGGTGCGCTCCCCGTATGACGGCCGTGAGGTGGGGATGGTGCCCGCAGGCACCGCGGGGCACCTGGACGCCGCGGTGGAAGAAGCCCGCGGTCGCCTCCTCGACGGCCCGCTGCCCGCGCACGAGCGCGCCGCGATCCTCGACCGGGCCGCGACCGTGCTGGCGGCGCGACAGGAGGACTACGCCCGGCTGATCTGCGCCGAGTCCGCCAAGCCGATCAAGACCGCCAGGGTGGAGGCGGCCCGGGCCGTGGACACCTTCCGGTTCGCCGCCGCGGTGGCCCGCACCCTGACCGGCGAGACCGTGCCGCTGGAGGCCAGCCCGGCCGGGGTGGGCAAGGTCGGGTTCGTGCTGCGGGTGCCGATCGGGGTGGTGGGGGCGATCTCCCCGTTCAACTTCCCGCTCAACCTGGTGGCCCACAAGGTGGCCCCGGCCATCGCCGCCGGTTGCCCGGTGGTGCTCAAGCCGGCGTCGGCCACCCCGCTCACCGCGCTGGCGCTGGCGGGGTTGCTGCTCGACGAGTGCGGCCTGCCCTCCGGGTGGTTGCACGTGGTCACCTGCCCCGGTGCGGTCGCGGACCACCTCGTCACCCATCCCGACGTGGCGATGATCACCTTCACCGGGTCGCCGGCGGTCGGCTGGCGGATCCGTGAGCGGGCGCCTCGCAAGAAGGTGAGCCTGGAGTTGGGGAACAACTCACCGGTGGTGATCGAGCCTGACGGTGACTGGCGGGCCGCGGCGTCGAAGATCGCGGTGGCGGGCTACTCGTTCGCTGGGCAGTCCTGCATCTCGGTCCAGCGGGTGTTCGTGCACCACTCGATCGCCGAGCCGTTCACCGAGGCGCTGACCGCGCAGGTCGCGGACCTGGTGGTGGGCGACCCGGCCGACGAGGCCACCGACGTGAGCGCGCTGATCACCCCGGACGAGACCGAACGGGTGCACGGCTGGATCGACGAGGCGGTGGCGCAGGGGGCGGAGCTGCGGACCGGTGGGGAGCTCACCGCCGATCAGGTGCTGCGACCCACCGTGCTGTTCGGGGTCCGGCCGGAGATGGAGATCTGCCGAACGGAGGTGTTCGGGCCGGTGGTCGGGGTACAGGCCTACGACGACTTCGACCACGCGCTGCGTCTGGCCAATGACACCCGCTACGGGTTGCAGGCCGGCGTGTTCACCGGGGAGCTGGCGAAGGCCCTGCACGCGGCGCGAACCCTGGACTTCGGCGGGGTGCTGGTGAACGAGGTGCCCACTTGGCGAGCCGATCAGATGCCCTACGGAGGGGTGCGGGATTCGGGGAACACCCGTGAAGGGCCGGCCTACGCGGCGCGGGAGATGACCGAGGAGCGGCTGGTGGTGTTGCAGGGCTGAGCGCTCGCCCGCCGTCGCCGCCGCCCGCTTCGGTCTCTAGCCTGGAGCACCTATGGCCGTGGAGGTCTTCGTCTACCAGGATCACGTGACCGTCGATTTCACCGGAACCGAGCGGATCCTCACCCTGAAGGGCCACCTCGACCTCTCGATGTACGAGATCGAATCGGCCCGGGTGGCGCCGGTCGACGAGCTGCGCGCCGAGCTCGGGTGGCGGGTGGGTGGCGGGTACCTTCCCGGCTTCTTCATCACTGGCTGGTTCACGGTGCCGGGCCGCAAGGGTGCCCGCCAGCTCTGGTGCGTGTACCGAGATCGGGAAGCATTGGTGATCGAGACCCGGCGCGACAGCCCGCGCCGGGTGGTGCTCCAGCATCCCTACCGCCACGACCTGGCATGGCTGATCGCCGAGCGCGTGCCCCACTACTCGTAGGGCGCGGTGCGGTGACGGGTCGTGTGGTGCTCGACCGCGATGCGACGGCCCTCGATGCCTGGACGGCCGTGCTGCGCGCCGAGCTGGACGCGATGGTCGCCAACGAGTCCGGGGTGCGCGCCGGGGTGGATCCCGCGTGCCTCCACGACTTCCGGGTGGCGGTCCGTCGCAGCCGTTCCGTGCTCCGGGAGAGCAAGCGGGTGCTGCCGCACCAGGTCATCGACCACGCCCGCCGGGAGCTCGGATGGCTGGGCAGCGCAACCAGCGCGGCGCGGGATCTCGACGTGTTGGTACACGACACCCTGCCGTCGCTCGTGGAGGGGCTGGATGCAGGCGAGCTCGCCGAGGTCGACGCTGCGGTGCGGATCCTCGAGCGCCAGCGCGCCGCCGCCTACGAGGAGCTGGTGGCGGACCTCGAGAGCGAGCGCTACGCACGATTCGTCGAGTGGTGGCGGGCCTTCCTCTATGCCCCGGAGGTCGGCTCGCACGAGACGCCGAGAGCCACGGAGCCGGCCCGGTCCGTGGCCGCGAAGCGGATCCGCTCGGTGCATCGGAGGCTGCTGCGCGACGGGCGCCGGGTCACCCCCGCGTCGGCGCCCGAAGCGCTCCACGAGCTGCGCAAAGACGCCAAGCGACTCCGCTACCTCCTCGAGTGCTTCGGCAGCCTGTACCGCCGGAAGCTGATCGCTCCGATGGTGAAGGAGCTGAAGGCGCTCCAGGACGTGCTGGGCACCTACCAGGACTGCCAGGTCCAGATCCGCCGGCTCGAGCAGGTCGGCGCGGTGCTGGCAGAGCTCGGCCCGCCGCCGGTGGCGATGCCGGAGGGGCTGGGGCGGGTGCTGGCGCGCCTTGCCGCTCGCGAGCAGCAGGTCCGGTCCGCCTTCGAGGAGCGCTTCGCTCGCTTCTGCCGGGTGCCGATACCCGCTCAGCACGTGTGGGTGGAGGCGAACGGGATGACCTGACAGGCACCGAGCTTTCAGGTACTGCCCCTTGTCTCGACCGTGAGGTCGTTGGACGATGAACCCGACGCAGGTCGACCACCGGGAGGAGGGCTCGTGGGACTGGCCTCACTCGTCGAGCGCGCGGTCGGGGGTGCACTGCCGGTGCAGCTGGAGGTGTACGACGGGAGCCGCGCCGGACCGCCCGACGCTCCGGCCAGGGTGGTGATCCACCGGCCGGAGGCGTTCAGCCGGCTGCTGACCCGCCCCGGTGAGCTCGGTCTGGCCCGGGCGTACGTGGCTGGCGACGTCGATCTCGAAGGCGACCTGTTCGCCCTGCTCGAGTCGCTCGACGACCTCGAGCTGCGGGTCGACCTGCGTGCGCTCCCCCCGATCGTGCGGGCGTTGGGGCCCGGTGCCCTGCGGCCGTTGCCCCCGCCACCGGAGGAAGCCCGGCTGTCGGGCCGGGTGCACTCGAAGTCGCGCGACCGGCGGGCGGTCATCCACCACTATGACGTCTCCAACGAGTTCTACCGTCTGGTGCTCGGTCCCACCCTCACCTACTCGTGTGCGGTGTTCGGCTCGCCCGAGGACTCGCTGGAGGTGGCCCAGACCAACAAGTACGACCTCATCTGCCGCAAGCTGGGTTTACAGGCCGGGCAGCGTTTGCTCGATGTCGGCTGCGGCTGGGGTGGGATGCTCCTGCACGCCGCCGGCCGCTACGGGGTGAGCGGCGTCGGGGTCACCCTCTCGCGGGAGCAGGAGGAGTTGGCCACCAAGCGGGTGGCCGAGGCCGGGCTGGCGGAGCGGATCGACATCCGGCTGCAGGACTACCGCGACGTCACCGACGGCCCCTTCGACGCCATCAGCTCCATCGGCATGTTCGAGCACGTCGGTCGGTCGCGCATGGAGGCCTACATGCGTCGTCTGCACGACCTGCTCCGCCCAGAGGGCCGCCTGCTGAACCACGCCATCAGCCGTCCGGGCTACACGCAGCCCGACACCACGAGAGGGCGAGCGGTGGCACTGGGGCGGCGGGTGCTCACCGCCGCGGGCTCCCGGCTCACCTCGCGCATCGACAGCGACTTCATGCAGCGCTACGTCTTCCCCGACGGTGAGCTGCACGAGGTCGGGGTGGTGGTGTCGATGCTCAACGAGACTGGCTTCGAGGTGCGCCACGTCGAGAACCTGCGCGAGCACTACCCGCTCACGCTGCGGCGGTGGGTCGCCAACCTCGAGGCCCACTGGGACGAGGCGGTGGAGCTGGTCGGGGCAGGGCGGGCCCGGGTGTGGCGGCTGTACATGGCCGCCTCGGCGGTGAACTTCGAGCGGGGCAACATCGAGATCCACCAGGTCCTCGCGGTCCGCCCGGAGGGTGGCCGCAGCGGCATGCCGTTGCGGCCGTCGTTCTGATCGCTCATCGACTGATCGGCTCGTCGGCTGATCGGGTGCCATCATCGACATCCCATGTCGCCATCCACGCACGACGGCCGGTTCGCGCCCAGCCCGTCGGGTCCGCTGCACGCGGGCAACCTCCGCACCGCGCTGCTGGCGTGGCTGTTCGCCCGCCACGCCGGCGCCCGGTTCGTCCTGCGGATCGAGGACCTCGACCGCGCCGCCACCCGCCCGGAGCACGAGCGGTCCCAGCTCCGGGACCTCGCCGCGATGGGTGTGGACTGGGACGGGCCGGTGGTGCGCCAGTCGGAGCGCGTCGACCGCTACCACGACGTGATCGACGAGCTGGTCGGTCGTGGGCTCACCTATCCCTGCTACTGCACCCGCCGAGAGGTGCTCGAGGCCGCGTCGGCCCCCCACGAACACCTCCCCGAGGGGGCGTACCCCGGGACCTGCCGGCGGCTCTCCTCGGCGCAGCGAGCCGAGCGGGAGGCCGCGGGCCGATCACCGTCGTTGCGGTTGCGGGCCGAGGCTGCGAGGGTTTCCTTCATCGATCGGGTGCACGGGCCGTTCGAGGGAATCGTGGACGACTTCGTGATCCGGCGCGGCGACGGCACCCCGGCCTACAACTTGGCGGTGGTGGTCGACGACGCCGAGCAGGGCATCGGCGAGGTGGTGCGTGGCGACGACCTGCTGGCAGGCACGCCTCGCCAGCTCCACCTGGCCCGGCTGTTGGGCCTGCCGGAGCCGTCCTACGCTCACGTGCCGCTGGTGCTCGGTCCCGACGGTGAGCGGCTGGCCAAGCGGCACGGGGCGGTGACGCTGGAGGACCTGGCCGCCGCCGGGATGACCCCGGTGACGGTGCGGTCACTGCTCGCTGCCAGTCTGGGGCTGGCCGAGCCCGAGGAGCCGGTCACGATGGCCGAGCTGCTGGCTCGGTTCGATCCCTCCGCGGTGCCCACCACGGCGTGGGTGTTCGAGGCGTGCCAGGCTGGTGACCATGAGCGCTGAAGCGGTGGTGGGCGAGTTCATCCGGCGGATCGAGGCGAAGGACCTCGACGCGGCGTGCGAGCTGGTCACACCCGACGTCGAGTACGACAACGTCCCCATGGACACCGCCTACGGCCCTGAGGGCATCAAATCGGTGTTGGGAGCGATGGTCGCGGTCGACGAGGTGGAGTTCCGGGTGTTGCGCCAGATCGCGGCCGGGGACACGGTGATGAACGAGCGGCTCGACCGGTTCCGCATCGGCGAGACGTGGATGGAGTTGCCGGTGGCGGGCGTGTTCGTGGTGAACGGCGAGGGTTTCATCACGCTGTGGCGGGATTACTTCGACATGCAGACCCTGACCGAGCAGATGAATGCGGTCGCCGCGGCCCAGGGCTGACCACACCGGGGTGGCTCGCGATCGGTGCCCTGTCGAACCGGTGGCGCTCGAGCGCCTCACCCGCGCCGCGACCCATGAGGTCGTCAGGGCGAGGGCGGTCGGCTGAAGTCGCGGTCGGGGTTCGCGGGCGGGGGCACGAAGCCGGGGCCGGGGCGCCAGCCACTGGCCTTCAGGTCGTCGAGCACGTGGACCATGTTCAACAGGTCTTCCTCGTAGGAGAACCGGCCTGCACCGGCATAGACGAGGGTGGAGCAACCGGACTGGCGGTAGGGAGTGCCGTCCGGGCGGCTGGCGGGGAGGATCTGGGTCCACTTGACCACCACGGTGTCACCGTCGATCGCCGTGTACTCGATCGGGAAGCGCCAGTCCTCCAGTCCGCGCATGCTCTCGTCGAGGAACCGGCGGATCTCTTCGATGCCTCGGATGCGACCCCAGGCGGGGTCGATGTAGACGGCGTCGTCGGTGAACAGCTCCGCCAGGGCGGTCCAGGTCGCCTCCCCACGCTCGATGCGCGCCCGGAGCTCCACGTAGTGGGCGACCGCGGCCTCGACCTCTTCTCGGGGATGGCTCATGTGAGCTCCTCGCTCGGCGCCGCTACGGGCGCTCCTTCGGGGTGAACTCCGCGGTGATCGCTGGATCGTCGACCACCACCGGGGCCACGATCTCGTCGATGCGGGCCAGCACCTGCGGCTCCAGCGTCACCCCGGACGCTGCCACGTTCTCGCGGAGCTGCTCGGGACGGGTGGCTCCCACGATGGCGGAGGCCACGTTGTCGTTGGCCAGCACCCACGCCACCGCCAGCTGAGCCATGGTCAGCCCGCAGTCCTGCGCCACCGGGCGGAGCTGCTGGACCCGTTCGAGGACCTCGTCGCGCAGGAAGCGCCGCACGAACCCACCACCCACCTCGTCGGTGGCCCGTGACTGCTCCGGGGGCGGCTGGCCGGGCAGGTACTTGCCGGTCAGCACCCCTTGCGCGATCGGGGACCAGACGATCTGGCCGATACCCAGCTCCCGGCAGGTGGGGACCACCTCGCCTTCGATCACCCGCCACAGCAGCGAGTACTGCGGCTGGTTGGAGACGAGTTGGATGCCGAGCTCGCGGGCCAACGCGTGTGCAGCGCGGATCTGCTCAGCCGTCCACTCCGACACGCCGATGTAGAGGGCCTTGCCGTGGCGAACCACGTCGGCGAAGGCCTCCATCGTCTCCTCGAGGGGAGTCTGGTGGTCGTAGCGGTGAGCCTGGTACAGGTCGACGTAGTCGGTGCGCAGCCGCCGCAGGGAGCCGTCGATCGACTCCATGATGTGCTTGCGCGACAGGCCTCGGTCGTTGGGTCCCGGGCCGGTCGGCCAGTACACCTTGGTGCAGATCTCCAGGCCCTCCCGCCGCTGGCCGGCGAGGGCCCGCCCGAGCACCTCTTCGGCACGGGTGTTGGCATAGACGTCCGCGGTGTCGAAGGTGGTGATGCCGACGTCGAGCGCGGCGTGCACACACCCCAGCGCGGTGTCGTCGTCGATCTGGCTGCCGTGGGTGATCCAGTTGCCGTAGGAGATCTCGCTGACCTTGAGGCCGCTGCGACCGAGGAAGCGGTGATTCATGGCGGAACCCTACGCCCCCGGCGTGCCGCTCAGTCGAGCAGCTCGGCGAGGGTGTCGAGGGTGCGTTGGCGTTCGGCGAACGGCACGGCGACGAACTCGGTGGCGCCAGCTTCGAAGACGGCTTCGATGCCGGCCCGCACCGTGGCGGCGTCGCCGGCGATGGCCACCTCGGCCGGCCCGGCCGCGCCCTCCCGGTCGAGCATGGCTCGGTAGGAGGGGAGCTGCCCGTAGATCTGGAACACGCCCGCGGCCTGCCCCCGGGCGCGGTCGGGGTCGTCGGTGACCGCGACCGGCAGCGCGACCACGATCCGGGGGTCGGGGCGCCCGTGGTCGTTCGCGGCGCGACGGATGGTGGGGGCCACGTGGGAGGCGATGGTGCGAGGGCCGGTCATCCAGGTCACGGTGCCGTCGGCCATCCGCCCGGTGACGGTGAGCATCTGTGATCCGAGCGCGGCGACGAGCACCGGAACGGGGTCGCACTCGACGCTCAAGGCGAGCTTGGCGGTGAGGGTGTCGCCTTCGAAGGACACCGCGTCGCCCCTGGCGAGGGGCATGAGGATCGACAGGTGCTCGCGCAGGTGCCGTACCGGCTTGTCCCAGGGGATGCCGAGCATCTCTTGGATCACCACCTGGTGCGAAAGTCCGATGCCGAGCGTGAATCGTCCGCCGCTGACCTGCTGCACGGTGCGGGCCTGTGCGGCCATCACCATCGGGTGGCGGGGGTAGGTGGGCACCACCGCGGTGCCGAGGGCGATGCCGGGCACCTGAGAGGCCACGACGGCCAGCGCGGTGAGCGCATCGGGGCCGAACACCTGTGGCGCCCACGCGGAGGCGAAGCCGTGGTCGTGTGCGGAGCGCACTTGCCTGACCAGTGAGTCGACGTCTTGGCCGTCGACGAACACACCGATGCGCACCGTTCGTACCCCCCTTGGCCCTGGCTCGACCGGGCGCAGGCTACCCGGCCGTCCCGAGGTCCCCGCACGAACCGCGGCGCGCAGCGGCCCCGACGACGGGCCGGCCCGGAGTGCGGGCGTAGGAAGATATACAAAGCGATATGTCTCTGGCTAACCTGGTGGAGGTGGAGGTTCCCGACCTGCTCCGGCTCGCTCGTCGCCGGCATGCGTTGAGCCAGGCGGCGCTGGCGGCGCGAGCCGGCACCAGCCAGCCGGTGATCTCCGCGTACGAGCATGGGCGGCGCGACCCCACGACCCACACCTTGCGACGGCTGCTCGCAGCCGCAGGGGAACGGCTGCACGTGGGGCTCGCCGAGCCGTCCCCCGAGATCCCCCCACCTCTCGACGCCCGCGAGCACGGCGAGCGCCTCGTGGAGGTGCTCCGGCTCGCAGACGCGATCGGCCACCGGCCCCGCGGCCCGCTGGCCTTCCCCCGGCTCGACTCGACGTGAGCGAGCCGGCACTGCCCGACAAGATCGTGGCGATCGACCGGGCGCTCGCCGAGGTGCCCCACGCCTTCGGAGGAGCGTTGGCGCTCGCCTACCACGCCGAGCCCCGTGCCACCATCGACATCGACCTCAACGTCTTCGTGCCCACCGGCGAGGCCGAGCGGGTGCTGGCGCCCCTGCGGGACCTGGGAGTCCGCACCGGTGGCGCCGCGGCGGAGGCCTCCCGCTCCGGTCAGGCACGGGTGATGTGGGGGCGGACCCCGGTGGACCTGTTCTTCGCCTACGACCGGTTCCACGCCGCCGTCGACCGTGGCGCGCACCAGGTGCCGTTCCTGGACCGGACCATCCGGGTGCTGTCCCCCGAGCACCTCACCGTGTGCAAGGTCGTCTTCGACCGTCCCCGGGACTGGGTCGACATCGACGCCATGCGTGCCATCGGCACCCACATCGACGCCGCGGAGGTGCTCCGGTGGGTGGGTCGCATCGTCGGGGACGACGACCCCCGCTACGACCGGATCGCGTCGGTGCTGACCTCCACGCCCTGACTGCTCGCCGGTCACGACCGCTGAAGGCCGGCCCGGCGGCAGCGGCCGGAGGTCACGGGTGGCTCGCCTCGGGGGTCCGCCATCCACGGTCGTGAGCGTCGACAGTTCCTCAGGATCGGCGGCCCCGATCCGATAGAACATGGCGTTCGCGCTGTCCACGGCGCCGGTGCCCGGCCGCACGCAGCCGTCCCCGAGAGCTCGCCCATGGCCATGAGATCCCCTCATCATCACGGCCGCCCGTCGCTGCGGCGCTGGGTCGCGACCACGGTGGCCCTCGGCGTCCTCACCGCCCTCACCGGATCGGTGGCCGCCCAGGAGGCTGAACCGCCCACCCAGCCGCCCGGCTCCGATCCTGCCGCCGGGGCCGGTCCCGCTGGCCCGGCCGGCGACGCCCCACCGGCCGAGGCGGAGGCTCCCGCTCCGCCACCGGTGGACCCCTCACCCCAGCTGCGGGTGGTGCTGGCGAAGCTGTCGATCATTCACGCCGAGGACGTGCTGGCGAGCGAAGAGGGCAAGCTCGTCGACGTTCGCGCCGAACTGGAGGCGGCCAACCAGCATCGTGACGCCGCTCGGGCGGTCGTCGCCGACGCGAAGCGCCGTCTCGAGCGGGCACGGCGGCTCCTGGCGGATCTCGCGGTCAGCTCGTTCATGTACGCCAGCGGCGGCACGAGCAGCCCCGCGGCCAAGATCACCGTCTACGAGAAGAAGAAGGAGCGCGAGCTCACCCGGGCGGTGATGGACAACAAGGTGGACGCTGTCCGCCAGCACGAGGAGGCGCTCGACGACGCGCAGCATCTGCTCGACGAGCGGCAGGCCGAGGTCGACGCGCTCGCTGCTCGGGTCGTCGACCAGGAAGCGATGGTGGGGCTCGCCCGGCAGGCGCTCGACGATGCCCGCCGCGAGCTGCGCACCGCGCAGGCCCAGGACGCGCCGGTGCTGTTCGACCCGGCGGACACCGGGCGCTGGCAGCTTCCGATCGCCGGTGAGAGCGTGCTCAGCGCGGAGGAGCTCACCGCGTGGTTCGAGCACGTCGGCGGGCGGAGCATGGCCGGCGCCCCGGTGGCGGACCTCGCTCGCTGGTACATCGAGGAAGGAGCGGCGGAAGGGCTGCGCGGCGACGTGGCCTTCGCCCAAGCGGTGCTCGAGACCGGCGGGTTCACCAACGACGACACCATCCGGTTCAACAACTACGCCGGGATCGGCCACTGCGACTCCTGCCTCACGGGCTGGGCCTTCCCCTCCCCCCAGGAAGGGGTGCGGGCTCAGATCCAGCTGCTCAAGAGCTACGTGTACGACAAGCCCGAGTACCGCTTCGAGCTGGTCGACCGGCGGCTGCGGGGCCCGGCCGGTTGCTGCCAGACGTGGAACCAGCTCACCGGCGTGTGGGCCTCCGCGTCCCACTACGGCCCGGCGATGCTCGGCATCTACCTCAACATGGCCGAGTTCGCCCTCGACCGGCGCACGATGATGCGGGCCATGGGCGCAGGCTGAGCCTCCGGCGATCAGGCGTCACTCCACCACCCGCAACGTGGACGAGATGTCCATGCGCCGGAGTTTGTGGCTCGCGAGCCCGGGCGCGAGCGCCACGACGGCCACGCCCAGCACGACGGCGGTGAGGTAGGTCGTCGGGCTGACGTGACGTGCCACGGCGATGTCGGGCAGCGTCTCGGGCAGCAGGACGCTCGTCATCCACTCCAGCAGCCCGACGCCGACCAGCACCCCCACTACCGTCGCCAGCACGCCGATGACCGCGCTCTCGACCATGGCGACCGCCATCACCGTCCTCGCCGGCAGGCCGAACGCGAACATCGTGGCGTGCTCCCGGGCCCGCTCGTCGAAGCTGATGCTCGTGGAGTTGAACGCGATCATCAGCGCCAGGAGCAGCACCGCCCCCCTGATCACGTTGAGCACGTCGGTGAACTGGCTGATCGTCTCCCGCAGGTTCGCGATCACCCCGGCGACCGGTTCCACCGCGACGACGGCCGGCTTCTCGAACAAGGCCCGCTGCACCGCCTCGGTGCTGGTGCCCTCGGAAGGAAGGACCTGGGCGCCGTTGACGATGCCCTGGAGGTTCATCACCGGGGCCTGCGCGAGATCCAAGAAGGTGAGGAACCGGTAGGGATAGGTGTGGATCGCCATGACCTGGAACGGGCCTTCCTCCCAGCGGTAGCCGAGCCCTTCGCGCACCGGGTAGCGCATCGTGATCTGGTCCCCGACGTCCACGCCCAGATCGGCGGCGGCCTTCTCGGCGATCACCACCCCGCGCTCGATGCTGGGGTCGAGCGAGCCCCGGACCAGCCCGGGTCTCCAGATCGGGCTGTCGAAGGGGACCAGGTCGATCAGCGTGTCGAAGCGGGTGTCCCCCTCGACGAGCTGACCCCCCACCCGCAGGGTCGGCTCCAGCCGTGCGATCCCCGGGGTGTCCGCGAGCTGGCGCAGCTCTGGTGCGTCCTCGAGGGTGAAGCTCTGGAGATCGACGGTCATGCGATCCGGGTTGGTGCGCAGCAGCTCGCGCTCCGCCCGGTCGATCGTGAACATGAACGAGTCGATCATGCCGATCACGCCGATCAACGTGGCGATCGCAGCCGCGATCCCGAGCGCAGTGAGCAGCGTCCGCCGGGGGGCGCGCAGCACGTTGCGCAGCGGCATCTGGGCGATGCTGTCGCCGGGAAGGGGCAGGCCGGTCGCCAACCGGCTCAGACCGCTGGTCGCGGTCACCCTCGGGCCGGTGCGGATGGCCTCCACGGGGGTGACCCGGACCGCCCGCCAGACGGGGTAGATGGTCGCGGCGAAGGTCAGCAGCAGGCCGAGGAGCGCGCCGCGCAGGTAGACGCCGAACTGGAACGGGGTGTCCCACACGGGCAGCGGGAAGAAGCGCTCGATGATCGAGGACATCAACGAGCCCACGATCGTGCCCACCACCATCCCGAACAGCACACCCAGCGCCGAGACCTGGAACGCCACCAGCAGCGGCCGGATCGCGAGCCCACCGGTCGGGACGCCGAGCGACATGCCGACCCCGATCTCCCGCCGCTGGGCCTCGACGATGCGGCTGGTGAGGTTGAACGCGGCGAACGCCGCGCCACCGAGGATCATGAGGGCGAAGATGTTGTAGAGGCGTTGATCGCCGTCGATGTCGTCGTAGAGGATGCGGTACTCGCGCTCCTCGGTCAGGGGGGTCACCACGGTGGCCACGTCGGGGAGCTCGGCGGCCAGCACCGAGCTGATCGCGGCCCGGGCCGACTCGACGTCCACCCCGGCTGCGAGGCGTACCCCGGCCTCGTTCACCTGGCCCGGTCGGCCCGCCAGTTCCTGGGCCACCTCGAGGGGGGCCCAGGCCACCGCGAAGCCGCCGGCGCCGAACAGTGAGCCACCCCGGCCGCTGACCAGGAAGTACTGCGGTGAAAGCCCGGTGCCCACGTACGGCACCACCCGACCGCCGCTGATCGTCAGCTCGCCCGCCGGGGGGAGGTGGTGGTGGTCGGTGAAGTGCCGGTCGATGACCAACGCCGCCTCACCGGGGGCGAACAGCCGCCCCTCCTGCACGGTGAGCCGATCGACGGGTGGCCCTTCGCCGCCGCCGGCGTCGACCCCGACGATCGATCCGGGCACCAGGATGGTCCGCCCGCCGGTGGACGCGTCGACCTGGGTGGGCACGACCAGCCGGGTCGTCACCTGCTCGATCAGCTCGGAGCGACTCGGGTCGAGCGCGGCTCGCAGCCGGGCGTCCTCGACGAAGGTGCCCTCCGCCAGGGTGACGAGCAGGTCGTGTGTCGCAGAGGCTTCGTAGCTGCGGTCGTAGGACACCCGCCGCCACGTCGAGGAGCTCATGAGCCCGACGTAGGTGCCGGAGCCGAGCGCGATGACGAGCGCGATGGCGGCCACCTGCAGCCAGCGTTGGCGCAGGTCCCGCCACGACCAGCGCAGCCAGAGCCCCGGCGAGGTCACCTGCTCACCCCGCCGTCACCAGTGCAGCTCGTCCACCGGCCGCCGGCCGCCCGCGGGTGGGCCGTCGCGCTCGACCCGGCCCGCGCTCAGCTCGACGACCCGATCGGCCATGCGGGAGATCTCCCGGTTGTGGGTCACCACCAGCACCGTGCGACCGGCGCGGGCCTGCTCCTGCAGGAGGGCGAGGATCTGCACCCCGGTCCGGTAGTCGAGCTCCCCCGTCGGCTCGTCCGCCAACAGCACGGGGTTGCGGGTGGCGAGCGCCCGGGCGATGGCCACCCGCTGCTGCTCCCCGCCGGAGAGCTGGGCAGGGAAGTGATGGGCGCGGGCCGAAAGCCCGACCGACTCCAGGACCTCGTGGGCGGTGGACACCCCGTCGGGGACCCCGGCGACGTCCGCGCCGAACCGGACGTTCTCGAAGGCCGTGAGCCCGGGGAACAGGTTGAAGCTCTGGAACACGAAGCTCACCGTCTCCCGCCGGTAGCGGAACAGGTCGCGGGAGCGGGCCCGCCGCAGGTCACGACCGGCGACCCGCACCTCGCCGGCAGTGGCCTGGTCCAGCGCCCCGACCACGTTGAGCAGCGTCGTCTTACCACTGCCCGATGGCCCGAGCACCACCACCAGCTCGCCCTCGTCGACCCGCAGATCCACCTCGTCGAGGGCTTTCACCGTGCCGCCTCCCGTCTCGTAGTGGCGGCTCGCGGCGTCGAGCTCGATCGTGCTCATGGACGAGATCCTCCGGGGTCGGGAGGGTCGGTGGAAGGGCTGGAGGGGACGAACTGGCTCCCCGATTGTCCCCCGCGGCTCAGGACCTTGGACACTGTTGGCACGGTCTCGTTCGCCCGTAGGTTCGTCCAGGGAAGCAGAAAGGGCTCCAGATGCCGTCTCGTCTCATCATGTGGTTCTCCGAGCTGAGCTTGGCCGACGAGCCGATCGTCGGCGGGAAGGCGGCCAACCTGGGGGAGCTCAGCCGAGCGGGCTTCCCGGTCCCTCCCGGCTTCGCCATCCCCGCCACCGTCTACACCGACGCCATGGAGCGCGGTGGGGTACGCCCCGCCATCCGGGAGGTCCTCGGCCGGCTGGAGGTAGATGACCCCGGCGCGTTGGCCGCTGCGTCGAGCGCCCTGCGCAAGCTGGTGCACGAAGCCGGCATGCCCCCCGAGCTGCGTGAGCAGATCGTCGAGGCGTACCGCTCCCTCGGTGAAGACGTCCCGGTGGCGGTGCGCTCGTCGGCTGCCGGTGAGGACAGCGCCGACGCGTCCTTCGCCGGGATGAACGAGACGTTCACCAACGTGTGCGGCGCAGAGGACGTGGTCGATGCCGTGATCCGCTGCTGGGCCTCCGCGTTCGGCGAGCGGGTGATCGCCTACCGCGCTCGGCGAGAGCTGGCATCCGAACCCGCGATCGCGGTGGTGGTGCAACAGATGGTGGCCTCTGACCGTTCGGGGGTCGTGTTCTCGGTGGACCCGGCGACCGGCGACCGGTCGCGGATGATCATCGAGGCCGCCTTCGGGTTGGGGGAGGTGGTGGTGGGCGGGGCCGTAGAGCCCGACACCTACGTCGTGGCCCGCCCGGCGTCGCGGATCCTCGAGGCCCGGGTCGGCCATCAGGCGTTCAAGATCGTGCAGGGTGACGACGGCCGTGACCAGCGGATCGACCTGTCCGAGGCCGAAGGGGCGCGGCGGGTGCTCGCCGACGACGAGGTGCTGGGACTGGCCGAGCTGGCGCTGAAGATCGAAGCGCACTACGGCGTCCCGCAGGACATCGAGTTCGCCGTCGACGCCGACGGAGCGGTGTGGATCGTACAGTCGCGGCCCATCACCACCATCCCGCCGGGCGAAGCGGTGGCACCTCCCGCGGGAGGCACCCCTGCAGGTGCGGTGCTGGTGAAGGGCCTCGGCGCCTCGCCGGGCATCGGTCGGGGGGCCGTGCGGATCCTGCGGTCACCGGAGGAGGGCAAGCGGCTCCAGACCGGTGAGATCCTCGTCGCCCCCATGACCAATCCCGACTGGGTGCCGACCATCCGGCGGGCCTCGGCGATCGTCACCGAGGGCGGCGGCATGACCTGCCACGCGGCGATCGTCAGCCGCGAGCTTGGCATCCCGGCCGTGGTCGGCGCCCGCCAGGCCCTCACCGCCCTACGGGACGGGGAGCTGGTCACCGTCGACGGCTCGTCCGGGGTGGTGTGGGCCGGCGAGGTGGAGCCCGCGGCGGCACCGGCGGCTGCGTCGAGTGTCTCGGTCACTCCCGCCACCACCACCCCGGTGCCGGCAACCGCCGTGGAACCGCTGGGCACGGCCCTTTACGTGAATCTGGCGTTCGCCGATCGGGCCGACGCGGTCGCTGCCCAACCGGGGGTGGACGGGGTGGGCCTGCTGCGGGCGGAGTTCCTGCTCACCGACGCGCTCGGCGGCCGTCATCCCAAGGCGCTGCTCGCCTCCGGCGGCGAAGCCGAGTTCGTGGAGCGGATGACCGAGACGTTGCTGCGGATCACCCAGCCGTTCGCCCCCCGCCCGGTCGTGTACCGCACCACCGATTTCCGCACCAACGAGTTCCGCAAGTTGGAGGGGGGCGAACGCTACGAGTCCCACGAGGAGAACCCGATGATCGGGTACCGGGGCTGCTACCGCTACATCAAGGACCCAGAGGTGTTTGCACTGGAGTTGGAGGTCCTGGCCCGGGTGCGGGAGCAGACCCCGAACCTGCACCTGATGATCCCCTTCGTGCGCACCGCCTGGGAGCTGGAGGCCTGCCTGGAGCTGATCGATCGCAGCCCCCTCGGCCGCCAGCGTGGCCTGCGCACCTGGGTGATGGCCGAGGTGCCTTCGGTCGTGTACCGCATCCCCGAGTACGCGGCGATGGGTATCGACGGGGTGTCCATCGGCTCCAACGACCTCACCCAGCTCATGCTCGGCGTCGATCGTGATTCCGAGACCTGCGCGGAGCTGTTCGACGAGAGCGACGCGGCGGTGCTCGACGCCATCCGCCGCATCATCGAGGCGGCCAGCGAGGCGGGCATCACGTCGTCGTTGTGCGGGCAGGCGCCCTCCAACAACCCGGCCTTCGCCGAGCACCTGGTGCGAGCGGGCATCACCTCGATCTCCGTGAACCCCGACGCGGTCGACGCCGCCCGGGCCGCGATCGGCCGCGCCGAGCGGCGACTGCTGCTCGAGGCGTCCCGGGAGCGCCATCGGGGAGGCGGGGGCCGAGCACGGCGCGGCGTTCGCTGACCGCGCCAACATGGGTACGGTCCGAGGCGACTCGACACCGGTGCAGAGATGGACGGCAGAGCAGAAGGAGAGACGGCGATGACCGAGACCACCGAGACCAAGTCCCTCGAGGATCGAGTCCACCAGCTGGAAGATCAGGTACGGCGCCTCAACGAGGAGCTCCTCCAGGGCCAGCTCGACGACTGGAAGGCTCGCATCGACCAACTCGAGGTGCAGATGCGCCTAGGGACGATGGAAGCCCGCGACGAGGTGCGACCCCTCGTGGAGCAGCTGCGCAACAAGTGGCTCGACGCCAAGGAACAGCTCGACAAGGCGCAGAGCGCGGCCGGCGATGCGTTCGCGACGGTGCGCGAAGGAGTCCAACGCGCGGTCAAGGACCTCGGCGACGCGCTCGACGAAGCCGTCAAGCGTCTCGGCGTCAAGGACTGAGCGGCACCGACCCGGTCCCGGGCACGCCGTGCCGGCTCGTCCCTGCACCACCGAGGTGTCGTGGTCACCCTGAACCCGGCCGACATCGACGCCATCGTCTTCGACATGGACGGCGTCATCACCGACACCGCCCGGGTGCACGAGGCGGCGTGGAAGCGCCTGTTCGACGAATACCTCGCCGGGAAGGCGCCAGCCGGAGCTGACGGCCGGCCCTTCGATGGAGAGGACTACCGGCGGTACGTCGACGGCCGGTTACGGGTCGATGGCGTGGAGTCGTTCCTGGCCAGCCGAGGTATCCGCCTCGAGCGCGGTGAGCCCACCGACCCGGAGACCGCACCGAGCGCGTGGGGGCTGGCCAACCGCAAGAACCGCTACTTCCACGAGGTGCTCGCCACCGAAGGGGTCGAGGCGTTCCCGTCCTCGATAGCGTTGGCCCGCGCCGCCCGGCGCTCGGGGCTGCGCACCGCGGTGGTGACGGCCAGCCGCAACCGGGCGGCCGTGCTCGAGGCAGCCGGGGTGGGTCACCTCTTCGATGCCCATGTCGACGGGATCGACATCGCCCGGCTCGACCTGCCCGGCAAGCCCGACCCGGCGACGTTCCTCGAAGCCCTCCGCCGGCTCGACGTCGAGGTGGGGCGGGCCGTGGTCATCGAGGACGCGGTGGCCGGGGTCGCAGCTGGTCGCGCCGGTGGCTTCGGTCTCGTGATCGGCGTCGACCGCAGCGGACGAGCCGAGCGGGACCTGATCGCGCACGGTGCGGACGTGGTGGTCGCCGACCTGGACCAGGTGTGCATCACTCCCTGGTACGAGGTGCCGGCGAGGGACGATCCCTGGCACCTCGACTTCGAGGGGTTCGACCCCAGGCAGGAAGGCCATCGGGAGGCGTTGTGCACGGTCGGCAACGGCGTGTTCGGCACCCGCGGGGCGGCGCCCGAGCACGACGCGGGCCGAGGCCACTACCCGGGCACCTACGCCGCAGGGTGCTTCAACCGGCTGCTCTCCGAGCTCCACGGCCGGCGCCTCGAGCACGAGAGCATGGTCAACCTGCCGAACTGGTTGCCGCTCACCTTCCGTCCGAGCGGCGGCCGGTGGCTCGATCTGCACGAGATGGCGATCGAGGGCTACCGGCAACGCCTCGATCTGCGTAGCGGGGTGCTCCACCGGGCGGTGCGGGTGACCGACGGTGAGGGTCGGACCACCACCGTCGCGGAGCGTCGCCTGCTCTCGATGGCCGAGCCGAGCATCGGCGCCCTCGAGTGGACGATCACCCCGGAGAACTGGTCGGGGGTGATCGAGATCCGTTCCGGCATCGACGGATCGGTCGAGAACCGCAACGTGGCCGACGAGCGGGATCTCGCCGGTCGACACCTCGAGGTCATCGGCGGCGATGACGAGGGGGAGGTGCTCTGGCTCGAGGCGGCGACCGTGCAGTCCCACGTGCGGGTCGCGGTGGCTGCACGCACGAGGGTGGTGCGCGAGGAGGAAGCCATCGAGGTCGAGCGGCAGATGGTCCGCGGAGCCGGGCGGATCGATCACGAGCTGCGACTGTCGATCACCAACGGCACCGCGGTCACCGTGGAGAAGGTGGTGGGGATCTCGACCTCGTTCGACCACGCCATCTCGGAGCCGGTGAGCGCTGCTCGGACTGCCGTCGGCTGGGCAGGTGGGTTCGACGAGCTGCTCTCGGCCCACGCCATGGCCTGGAGGCACTTGTGGGCCCGCAGCCGGCTCCAGCTCGTGGGCGGTGATGGTGGCGCGGCGAAGGCGCTGAACCTCCACGTGTTCCACGTCCTGCAGACGCTGTCACCGAGGATCGTCGACCGTGACGTCGGGGTCCCCGCCAGGGGGCTACACGGTGAGGCCTACCACGGGCACGTGTTCTGGGACGAGCTGCTGGTGGTCCCGCTGCTCACCATGCGGTTCCCCGCGCTCACCCGGGAGCTGTTGCTGTATCGCTGGCGTCGCCTCGATGCCGCCCGCCGGCTGGCGAGGCAGGAGGGTCGCCGGGGAGCGAGGTATCCGTGGCAGAGCGGCAGCGAGGGTCGGGAGGAGACCCCGACCATGCTGTTCAACCCGCTTTCGCAGCGCTGGATGCCGGACAACTCACGCTTGCAGCGTCACGTCGGCTTGGCCATCGCCTACAACATCTGGGGCTACTTCGAGGTGACCGGCGACAAGGACTTCCTCGCCGGCTACGGCGCCGAGATGCTCATCGAGATCGCCCGCTACTTCTCCGACCTGGCCACCTGCGATGGAGGCGACGGGCGGTTCCACATCCGGGGGGTGATGGGTCCCGACGAGTTCCATGACGGGTACCCCGACCGTCCGGGGTCAGGTATCGACGACAACGCCTACACCAACGTGATGGTGTCGTGGCTCCTGCGCCGAGCGATCGAGGTTCACCAGTTGCTGAGCCGCAACTCCGCGGGTGAGCTGTGGGAACGGCTTGACCTTCGTGACGACGAGCTGACCCACTGGGACCTGGTGAGTCGCCGCTTGCACGTCCCCTTCCTCGACGGGGACATCCCTGCGCAGTTCGAGGGCTATGGCGATCTGGAGGAGCTCGACTGGGACCGCTACCGGGCGCTGTACCGCAACATCGGTCGTCTGGATCTCATCCTCGAAGCGGAGGGCGACTCGCCGAACTGCTACCGGGCATCCAAGCAGGCCGACGTGCTCATGCTGTTCTACCTGTTCTCCGCCGAGCAGCTCGAGGAGCTGTTCCGCCACCTCGGGTACCCCTTCGACCCGCAGGTCATCCCCCGCACGATCGACTACTACCTCGAGCGCACCTCCAACGGGTCGACGCTCAGCCGGGTGGCCCACGCCTGGGTGCTCTCCCGCTCTGATCGGGAGCGATCGTGGGAGGTGTTCCTCGAGGCGCTCGCCAGTGATCTCGACATGCAGGACGGCACCACCCGGGAGGGCATCCACCTCGGGGCGATGGCGGGCACGATCGACCTCGTGCAGCGGTGCTACACGGGTCTCGAGATCCGCGACGGGGTCCTGCGCTTCAACCCCCGGCTCCCTGCCGAGCTGCAGTCGCTCGCGTTCCCGATCCATTTCCGCGGGCACTGGCTCGACGTGCATGTGACCCCGAAGAGCCTGCGGATCGAAGCCCGCCGCTCGACCGCCCCGGCGCTGCGGATCGGGGTGGTGGACCACGAGGCGACCTTGGCCGGGGGCGAGACCCTCACCGTCGATCTTCCTGGCCAGTAGCCCCGTCTCGCCGGCCACCTGCGCCCGTCTGACGAGCAGGCACCGCTCTCCCTACACTGCGCAGCACCCACGGCCAGGAGGAGCAGTGCCGACACCCAGCCTGATCACCGCCGACGGCGTCGCCCTGGCCGCTCGCGGCTGGCTGACCGACACCACCCCCCGAGGCGCGGTGGTCTTGGTCCACGGCTTCAGCGCTCATCGGGACCACCCCGAGGTGGTCGCCACTGCGGAAGCTCTCCACCAGCGGCAGCTCGACGTGGTCACCTACGACGCCCGGGGGCACGGCGGATCAGGCGGACGTTCGACACTCGGCGATCTCGAGGCCCACGACGTGGCCGCGGCGGTGGAGCTGGCGGCATCCCGGGCGGATCGGATCGTGCTGGTCGGGGCGTCGATGGGGGCCATCGCCGCGCTGCGGTATGCGAGCACCGACCCGTCGCTGGCAGGCGTCGTGGCGGTGAGCTGCCCCGCCCGGTGGCGCCTGCCCCGGAGTGCCGCGGGTCTGGCGTCGGCTTTGCTCACCCGCACGATCCCTGGCCGGCTGCTCGCCGATCGCCTGATGCGGGTGCGCATCGCCCCCCGGTGGACCAACCCGCTGCCGCCGGTGGAGCTCGTGTCCCTGCTCGCCTCGCCGCTGGTCGTCGTGCACGGTGCCGCCGACCGCTTCATCAGCTCCACGGATGCCCACGAGTTGTTCGCCGCGGCTCGCCAACCGTGCCGCTTGGAGCTCGTCGCGGGGATGGGCCACGCGTTCGGGGCCCAGGCCACGCCCACCATCGTGGGCGCGGTGGAGTGGATCCTGGGCGATTCCCGCTAGGTGGGTTCCCACCACCAGGCCAGCCCGGCGAGGCCGGGGCCGGTGTGGACCACCATCACCGACCCGAACTCGCTCACGAACGAGGTGGCGGGCTGCAGGTCCCGCACCTGCTCGAGCAGCCGGTGCCCGTCGTCGGGGGCCAGCGCGTGCAACGCCGCCACGTGGAGCCGGTGCCCGGGGCTCGCACCCCGCCGGCACAGGGACACGATCCGGTCGAGCGCGGCCTGCCGGCTCATGGCCGGGCGGAGCCGGTGCACCTCGCCCCGGCGGAACTCGAACAGGGGGTTGATGCCCAGCCGGTCGCCGGCCCACCCGGCGATCCCCGGTACCCGACCACTGCGGGCCAGGTGCTCCAGCGAGGGGATCGTGGCCACCAACCGCACCGCCTCCCGGGCTCGCTCCGCGGCCGCGGCGACCTGGGTGAGGCCGAGACCTCGCTCGGCGGCCTCGGCCGCGGCCAGCACGACGAGCGCCTCCGCGCCGGCGGCGGTGGTGGAGTCCACCACCCGGACCGGCGCGTCGAGGGCGCCCGCGGCGATGACCGCTGCCTGGTGGGTGCTGCTCATGGACGCGGCGATGGTCACCACCAGCACGCCGTCGCGCGACCGCCGCCGCTCGATCGCCTCGATGAACTCGCCCGGTGACGGCCCCGAGGTCGTGACGCCGCTGGCGGCGACCAGCTCCTCCAAGGAGCGCTCGCCTTCGCGCACCCGCTCGCCGCCGACCTGGAGCCACATCGGCACCACCGTGATCCGGTGACGTTCGGCGAGCGCCGGCGGGAGCGCCGTGGCGCTGTCGGTGACGATGGCGACGGTCACCGTGGCCGCCCTGGGCTCCGGTCCCGTGGCGGCGGCTCGTCCCGGTCGAAGACCAGTCGCCGGAGGTAGGTCGTCGCGGTTCGCTCGGCCGGCGGTCGGTTGCCCGCGAGTCGCTTGACGAGCATGGGGATGAGCACCGCGGCCGCCGCGAGCGCCCCGGCCGATCCTCGGCTCGTGGCCGCAAGCGGTACCAGGGCGAGGTAGACGACGAAGCACACCGCGCCGGTCTGGCGAGTCAGGCGGCCGATGGCGAGCCCCGCGAGCAGTAGTACCGCCCCAGGCCAGGCGGTGACGGTGAGCGCCCCGATGGCCGGGGAGATCCCACGGCCGCCTGCGAAGCGCAGGAAGGGGGACCAGTTGTGCCCGGCGACCGCTGCACCACCGGCGAGCGCGGCCAAGGTCGGCGATCGGGACGCGAGCAGTGGTCCGGCTGCGCCCTTGCCCACGTCGAGCACCCCGGCGATGGCCAGTGGCCAGAAGCCGGCGACCTGGTACAGGCTGGTCCCCGACACCGTGCCGCTGCCCACCAGGCGCAGATCGGTCCCCCGGGTGAGGCGTGCCGCGAGTTGGGCGAACGGCACAGCGCCCACCACGTAGGCGACGAGCAGGGCCACACCGGCCTGCGTCATGTCCATGACCCTACGCAAGTCCCGACGGTGCCGCAGGGTCGCAGCACCGGGCATCACCCCCGAGTGGCGGTAGCCCGCCTCTGGGACCCGCAGCCTGCTTCACTTCGAGGCCTCACGCGCCGATGGATGGTGATGCCCGACGCTATGGTCGTCGCCGACAGGAGGAGGCGTTGAGCGACCCGGGCGCGAGCCGAGTCGCCGGAACGGGCTGACGGGTGCGTGGACGCGACGAGCAGGAAGCGGTGTCGCAGCCGCAGGGTCTGGGCTCCTTCGACGAGCTGTATTCCGCCTACTTCCGGTCTCTCTACCGCTACGTGGCCCGTCGCGTCGGTCCGGACCATGCGGAGGAGCTGACCGCGGAGGCCTTTGCTCAGGCTTGGATCCGGCGGGACCGCTTCGACCCGTCGCTGGGGTCGCCTTCGACCTGGCTGTTCGCCATCGCCACGAACCTCGTCCGGCGGCACCGCCGCACCGAGGAGCGCAAGCTGCGAGCGCTGGCTCGCTGGCACCAGCCGGTCTCCGTGCCTAGCGGTGAGCGGGAGGTGCTGGAGGGGGTCGCGGCTCGGGAGGTGTGGCCGCAGGTGGCAGCAGCCCTGCTGGAGGTCGGTCCCACGGATCGTGATTGCATCTACCTGTATGCGGTGGCCGGTCTCAGCTATGCTGAGGTGGCGACAACCTTGTCGCTACCAATCGGTACAGTGAGGTCAAGGATCAATCGAGTTCGGGGGAGGCTGCGGAGGGCGGTCCAGGGCACCCTGGACCTGCAGGGCTGAGCGAGGCACATCGATGGACGAGCTGGACGTGATGGAGTGGTTCGAGGCGCCGGTCGGTACGCCAGACCAAGAAACCGCCGAGCGCGTCCGGGCCCGGGCCCTGGCCCGGATCGCCGAGCTCGATCCGCCGTCGCGACCCATCCGCAGACGCGACCCCACGACGATGTCCCGGTCGCAGCCGCCGGTCATCGACCTCACGCTCGACCGCCCCGAGGACCAGCCCGCAGCGGGTGCCCTGGACTCGCGCCGCCGGTCCCCGCGACCCGTGGTGGCCGTCGCAGGAGCGCTGGCGGTGCTCATGGTCGTCGCGGTGCTGGCGATCGGTCACCGAGAGCGCTCGCAGGACGTGCAGAGCCGCCTTCCCGACCGCTCGACGGCAGACCTCGTGCGCCTCGCCGGCTCGCACCCCGATCGCCCGATCGGCGAGGGCGAGACGCTCTTCCGCCGGATGATCCTCGGGCGCCCGGACTCACCCGGTGAGATCGAGGTCCGTGACGCCTGGATCCTGCCCTGGGGTCAGAGCTTCGACGAGGTCCGGTGGGTCAGCTCCGTCGATGCCGAGCCACCCGTGTCAGCCGAGGTGCCGGGCCAGGCCATGAAGAACGTGGGCCCCTTCGCGGGCTACTCCTACGAACAGGTTCGAGCCATGCCCACCACCGTCGGGGCGCTCGAGGATCATGTGTGGCGAACGCACGCGGATCGCGCGGGCTCGGACGACGCGGCGTTGGCACTCGCCGAGGTCGCCTCGGCGCCGATCACCCCGCCCGCGGTGCGGGCCGCCGCCGTGGAGTCCATCGTGCGGCACGGCCGCCTGGTGGGCGAGTCGACCGACCCGCTGGGGCGGCGGGGCCTGCTGTTCCTGGGCGGGGATCCCGCGTCCCCGGCGGGGCCGAGAGGGTGGGCAGTCCTCATCGATCCGATCTCGGGCCTGCCGCTGACCGTGGCGATCCGGGTCCCGACCCTGCCGGAGTTCTCGTGGGACCAGGTGGGCTGGATGGCCTATGCCCTCCAAGAGGTCCGATCGACCTAGGAACCGGCGGGTTCCCTCCGGGCAATACCTCTGGTGAGGACAACCTCTGACGAGGACGGCACGGGGGGTTCCGATGCGATCGACAACTGGGCTGCCGGCAGCTCTCGCCTTGGTCGGATCAGCAACCGTGGTGCTCGCTGATCAGCCCGCCGGCGTTGCGGAGGGCGTCGCCGGCGAGCGCTACTGCCAGGTCGAGATCCAGGATCGGGCAGACGTCGAGGCCGGCAAGGTGGCGGAGCTCGTGTGCTTCGACTCCTTCGCTGGGTTGCTGTCCTCACTCGGGGTCGCTCCCCGTGCTGCGATGGCGGACAGTCCCGCGACGATGGCCGCCGAATCCTGGCCGAGCAATGCCCTCGCCGCACACTACGACGGCGTCGGCGGTGGTGGCTCGTACGTCGTGGTGGTCGGCAACGACTGCAACGGCGGCGGCCTCAACCTGCCTTCGGACTGGAACGACCGCATCCGCTCCACCCGTCACCTGCGCTGCGGCACGATCAAGCACTGGCGTGACTGGGGCTATCAGGGACCGTCGGAGACGACCGGCGGCAGCTATGGCACGATCCGCAGTCTCACGACGCTCGATCAGCAGGTCACGTCGATCCAGTACTACGCATGAGCGGGGCGACAATCGTGAACCGGGTGGATGCCCCACCAGCACCGACGTTCGCCGAGCTCTGCTCGGTCATCTCGACCGAGCTGTGGGTGGACCTGAGCCACGCGACCGAGGAGTCGCTGCTGGTGGATGACCTGGGCCTGGACTCGCTCGCGCTGGTGGAGCTGGTCGTCGTGGCCGAGCGCTGGAGCACCGAGCCGTGGCCCGAGGATCTCATCGCCAGCCTCCGCACCCTCGGCGATGTGTACCACCAGGTGCGCGCCGGTGCCGGGCTCGGTGTGGTCCCGCCCACCCCGCGCGGCCGCCTCGAGGGGCCCGATGTGCGGCTGCGGCCGGTGATGGTCGAGGACGAGCCCTACCTTGCTGCGCTGCACGTATGGGGCGATGCCCTGGTGCGATTCCGGCTGCGCGGCCGGACCCCGAGCCCGGAGGGGATGCGGCGGCTGCTCTGGGAGGAGGTGCTGGCCCAGTTCGTCGTCACCTGCCGGGACGGGCGTCGCGTGGGAGTGGTCTCCGCGTTCGAGCTCGATGCCCGCAACCGAACGGTCCACCTGGCGGTCATCGAGGATCCTGAGTGGGTGGGGAGCGGGCTCGCGCTCGAAGGGGTGGCGGTGTTCCTGAGTTACCTCTTCGCGCAGTTCGATCTCCGCAAGGTCTATGCCGAGTGCCTCGCTGACAACTACGTCGCCTTCGCCAGTGGTGCTGGGCGGGTGTTCGATGTCGAGGGCCGCCTGCGTGAGCACGAGTACGTCGACGGCCGGTATGAGGACGTCTACCTCCTCGCCGTCGAGCGGTCGAGGTGGGCGGTGCAGCATCGGCGCCTCTTCGGCCACGGCGCTCCCTGGAGCTGATCGCCGGGCAAGAAGTCGGGAACCGAGCGGCCGTTGCGGGCAATACGAGTTTGACGGCGTCGAGCCGCCAGCCCGTGCCGGTGGCAGCGGTGTCATCGCATGGGAGATACGTGATGGATGGGAGGTCCGTGATGCTCGGAGTCCGTACCCGGGTTGAGGTGCGCACGTCGCAGCTGGCCCCTCGCGAGTTGTTCTCGGTGGAGCCGCTGTCGATGCTTGGTTCATTGCGAGAGCTGGGTCGCTGCAGCTTCAGCGACGAGATCGAAGCGGCACCGGCGACGGATGTGGAGACCGCGTTGCTGCTCGTGCAACCGGACGTCGATCGGTGCGACTTCCACCAGGGCCCGTGGGCCGAGGCGATGGACGTTTCGATCGAGCTGTGGGCCGATCTCGACGGCGTCGACTGGACCACCGAGGCGCTCAAGATCGCCATCGCCCGTCGTTGTCCCGACCCGTGGTTGGCGACGTGCGTGGCGTCGTTCATCTGGGAGCCGCTGGTGCGCGATCCCTACGCCGGGAACCCCTTCGACGGGAATCACCGCTACTGCGTGCTGCGTTCCTTGGGGGTGGAGCGGGCGCTCATGTTGTCCGAGCCTTGGTAGTCCTGTTGCTGCTTTGGCGCGGGCACGATGCTCTTGGTAGATGATCGGCAGTGCCGGCTCCGCCGGCTCCGGCTTGCCAGGAAGCGCAGCGAGGAGACCGATCCACAGCGTAGGTGACGTTCCGATCGGGAGGTGATGCTCGTGAGGGTTGCGGTCATCGCTCCACCGTGGTTGGCCGTACCGCCTAGCGGCTACGGGGGTACCGAGCTGGTACTCGACGTGCTCTGTCGAGGTCTCGAGGAACAGGGTCACGAGGTGCTGCTGTGCACGACCGGTGACAGCACCTGCCCGGTGGCGCGGCACTGGGTGTTCGAACGATCGCTCGGCACCACCGCCATCAGCCCCGCAGCGGAGCTGCACCACGTGATCGAGGCCTACGACGCCGCTGCCGCTTGGCGGGCGGACATCGTGCACGACCACACCATCACCGGTCTGGCCTGGGGGGAGGCGTTCCCGACCCTGCCGGTGGTCACCACCAACCACGGTCCGTTCGAGGGCGACCTGGCAGCGGTTCTGCGCCGGGTCGGTCGGCGGGTACCGATCATCGCCATCTCGCACCACCAGGCGTCGACTGCGGGGAGCATCCCGATCGGCGCGGTGATCCATCATGGGATCGACCTCTCGCGCTGCGAGGTGGGCGACGGTGGCGGTGGATATGCGCTCTTCCTCGGTCGGATGAGCCCGGACAAGGGGGTCACCACCGCCATCACGGTTGCCCGCCGGGCGGGTGTACCGCTCAAGATCGCGGCGAAGATGCAGGAGCGGGCCGAGCTCGAGTACTTCGCCGAGCGGGTGCGGCCGATGCTCGGCGGTGACATCGAATACGTGGGTGAGGTGGGCCCGGTGGCGAAGGGCCAGCTCCTCCGAGATGCCCTGTGCCTGCTCAATCCCATCGCCTGGGCGGAGCCGTTCGGAATGGTGATGATCGAGGCGCTGGCTCACGGCACCCCGGTGGTGGCGACCCCGTTCGGCTCCGCCCCGGAGATCGTCGACGATGGGCAGACCGGCTTCCTCCGCAACGACGAGGACTCGTTGCTCCGGGCGCTCGAGCGGGTGCCCGAGTTGGATCGGGCGTCGTGCCGGCAGGTCGCCGAGGAACGGTTCTCCATGGCGCGCATGGCCACCGAGCACGCAGCGTTCTACGCCGCGCAGCTCGAGCGGCACGGCCCTTCGCTCCTCAGCGATCCGGCCACCGCCGACCGCTGACCGATCGGGCCGGGCTCTCTCACCTCATCTCGCCGTGGCGGTCACCTCCGCCGCACGTCAACCGCACAGTGTTTGTAGCCGGGCTGGCGGGAGTGAGGGTCGAAGACGGGGAAGGTCAGCTGGTTGGTCGATGCGGCATGCATTGGGACGAACACCTCTCCCCGGCGCACTGTGGGGGAGACCAGGGCCGTGGCCGCCATCGAGCCACGCGCTGATCGCACCTCCACCGGATCCCCGGTCGCGATGCCACGGACGGCTGCGTCGTCGGGGTGGATCTCCACGACGCCACCTTCCGGTGCCAACAGGCGGAGTGCCGGAGCGCGCGAGGTACGGGTCCCGGTGTGCCATTGCGCAGAGGAGCCGCGTCCCGTGAGCAGCACCAGCGGGTAGGAGGACGAGAGTCGTTCTGGCGGCGGGGTCGGATCGTCGACGACGAAGCGAGCCCGGCCGTCTGGCGTGTGGAAGCGGCCGTCGGAGAACAGGCGCCGCTCGACCTCTCCGGGGCTCGGGCGATCGGCGCCGTCGGGGTAGGGCCACTGAGCCGCACCGGTGTCGATGTGCTCCCAGCCGTCGACGCCGGTGATGTCGCAGGGCATTCCTGCGGTCAGCCGCTGGAGGAGCCGGAACGCTGCCTCGGGCGACTCCCACGGAGCAACGAGGGCGGCGCAGCCAGCAGCGGACGCGATGGCCTTGAAGATCCAGAAATCTGCCAGCGCCTGACCAGGGGGACGCCGCACCGCTTTGATCAGACCCAGCCTGCGCTCGCTGTTGATGAAGGTTCCCTCCTTCTCGCCCCAGCCGGCGGCTGGGAGCAGGAGGTGCGCGAACCGGGCGGTCTCCGTGTCGTGGTAGAGATCCTGGACGGCCAGGAACTCCAGGCGCCCGAGTAGCTCGCGGGCGTCGGACTGGTTGATCCAGGAATGCGCGGTGTTGGTGGCAATGACCCAGAGGCCCCGTATCGCACCGGAGGCGATCCCCTCCATGATGCGGTCATACGACCAGCTCGGTTCCCGGGGCAGCACGGCTTCGTCGATCGAGAGTGCTCCTGCGACCGCGGCCCGGTGCTCCGGATTCTCAAAGTCTCGGCCTCCGAAGAGGCAGGTTGTGTTGGCGAACAGCCGCGAGCCCATCGCATTGCACTGGCCGGTGATCGAGTTCGCCCCGGTACCCGGCTCGCCGATGTTGCCGGTCAGCAGCGCGAGCGCTATGAGCGCCTGTGCGGTACGCACCCCTTGATGGGACTGGTTCACCCCCATCGTCCACCAGATCGACACGGCACGTCCGGTACCGATCACATGGGCCAGAGCCTCGATCTCGCTCTCGGCGAGATCGCAGTCTGCGGCCACGACCGAGGGTGGGAACCGCTTGACGTGCGCGGCGTAGCTCTCGAAACCGGAAGTGTGCGCTTCCACGAAACGCCGGTCCACCAGCCGGTCGCGGATCAGGACGTGCCCGACTGCGTAGGCCAGGGCCAGGTCGGTCTTCGGCCGGAGCTGGAGGTGATGGGTCGCGACCATCGCGGTCTCGGTGCGCCGCGGATCGACCACCACGATCTCCGGGTGGTTCGGGTTTCGCAGCGCTCGCTCCCACAGGATCGGGTGCGCGATGGCCGGGTTGGCACCCCAGAACACGATCACGTCGCCCAGCTCGAGATCGGCGTAGGTGTAGGGGGGTGCATCAAAGCCGAAGCACTCCTTGTACGCCACGACCGTCGACGCCATGCACTGTCGGGTGTTGCCGTCGCCGTGGCGGATGCCGAGTCCGCTGCGAGCCAGCAGACCCAGCAGGGCGATCTCTTCACTGGGGATCTGGCCCGTCGACAGGAAGGCGACACTGTCCGGCCCGTAGGCAGCTTGCACCTCGCGCACTCCGGACACGAAGGCCCGGAGAGCCTCTGGCCAGCTCACCGGCTCGAGCCGTCCAGCGGGGCTGCGGCGCATCGGGGTACCGGCTCTGTCGTGGGCTTCCATCGGAGCGAGGAGCTCCCAGCCCTTCGGGCACGCCGAACCCTGGTTCACGGGATGGGTCGGCGATGGTGTGATCCCGATTGCTCGACCGCCTTGCAGATGGACATCGAGGCCGCAGCCGACAGAGCAATACCCGCACACGCTGCGGGTGATCATGTCGGGCACCCGGTCAGCTGGCACCTGACCGAGGTGGAACCCTCCGGCTCGGCGGCCGAGCCGGGACGAGAGCTGGCCCTCGGTCCGCACGGGCACGAGCCGCTCGAACATCTTCATGCTCCTCCAGTGGGCAGCCGGGGCCCGCCACTGGTGCGAAAGAACAAGTGCCGTTCGAGTAGCTCGGTGCAGATGGCCGTCGCCGCCGACACGGTGCCCAAGGTGGCCGCGCCCGGCGAAGCCCCCGGTGATGACGACGCGACGGCCAGGATGGCGGGAACCAGGAGCAGCACCCCCAGCGCGAGGAGTAACCGCGCCGTGGACGGCACGTCGAGCGGACCTCGCAACAGCGAGCCGCGAAGGACCAGCGGATCGTCCCGGTCGCCACGTCGTCGCCGCGCCTGCCAGTGGGTGAGTGCTGCCGCTGCGGCCGCCGCCATGCCCAGGGCGCCAGCTCCGGTGATCAGCCGAGGGTCACCTCCACCCGCCGAGAGCACCGTGAGCACCGACAGCGAGCCACCCAGCAGGCACGTGAGCGCGAACCGAGCCGTGGTGCGGACCACCGACCACGATCGCCGGCCGGTCACGGCGTACACCATCACCGAGGCGGCAACCCCGGCCACCCCCGCAGTGGTCGCCCCGCCGCCGAGAGCGACCGACAGCTCTCGCGGAGCACCGGTGAAGACTGCCATCGCGTACAGGGCCGAGAACAGCGCGAAGAGCCCGAACGCCACGATCTCCCTGCTCAGCCACGAGTGCGAGACCCCTCGGACCGCCCGCCACGCGTACCGGGGGCGACCGAGGTGGGTGAGAGACGCGGTGAGGGCCACGACAGCGGTGCCCAGTGCCAGGATCGCCAGCGGGCCGGTGCTGCTGACGGCTGAGGGTGCGACCAGCTCGATCAGCCAGCCGAGGGTGGCGGAGCCTACGGCGATCTGGGTCAGCACGAGCATCACGACCAGCGGGGTGTGGCCGTGGGCGGGTCGAAGGGCGCCGTTGTCGACTGGCCGGGCGCCACGGGGGAGCGTGCGCTCGGACCGGTAGGTCGTGGTGGGCAGCGTGAGCGACGACGGTGGCGCTCCCGGTAGCAGCCGGGCCCTGGCGTCAGCGGCGAGGGTCGCCACCACGTCGGCGACACGCACGACGGTGACCGCGATGGCGTCGTTGGGGCAACCCTGGACGCATGCGGGGGCCTCGCCTTCGGCGAGGCGGCCGGCGCAGAGGTCGCACTTGCGCACGATCCCCAGCCCGCGGTGTGGCGCGGGCACCTCGTATGGACAGGTCATGGTGCAGTACAGGCATCCGATGCACTGGTCATCGAGGTGGGCGACGATGCCCGTGTCCGGATCCTTGCGGTAGGCGTCGACCGGGCATCCCGAGAGGCACGCCGGATCGATGCAGTGATGGCAGGCGTGGGTGACGGTCTGGATGATGCCGGATCCGGTCGCGGGATCGATCCCCCGTAGGGTGCCCACTCGCCTCCACGACTCGTCGCCGTCAAGGCCGTTGAGGGTGTGACACGCCGTCACGCAAGCCTTGCATCCTGTGCAGCGGTCGAGATCGATCTCGAACGCGTACTGCTCCCCGGGTCCGGGAGGCGATACCGGTACGAGATCCCGCCAGCGCCGGGAAGCCGTCGTGCGCTCGTGGCCATCGATGTGCGCGGCGAAGCGCTCGACCGGGGTCAAGACGCGTTGGCGGATGAGGTACTCGTCGATCGGCGTGGTGGTTCCGGTCACGTCGGTCATGGCGTTCAGGCGGGTAAACGGGGGGGGATGACCTGTGGCTGGAGCAGCGCGGGTTCGCTCGCTGTCGTCGTGTCGTTCTCGACGAGTCCCGGGCTGAAGGAGTCGACCGGCTCGACGAGCCAGCGGGTCGCGATGAGTCCGGCGATCGATGCAGCGGCGATGATCAGGAAGAACGCTGTCGATCCGACGAAGAGCAGAGCCGTGAGGAACACGACCGCCCCCAGGTTCCCGTAGGCCCCGACGATGCCCGAGATCTGACCACTCACCCGCTTCTTCACCATGGGCACGATGGCGAAGACCGCACCCTCGCCCGACTGGACGAAGAACGAGGAGACCATGCACGTAGCGATGGCAACCGGGAGCGGCCAGCCGTTGTCGATGGTGGCCATGAGGCCGTGGCCGCCAGCGAGGCCGACCAGCAGGATCGACAAGGTCCGCTTGCGGCTACCCAGCAGGTCTGAGAGCAACCCACCCGTCGGGCGTGCGATGAGGTTCATGAACGCGAAGCCCGAGGCGACCATTCCGGCGGCGGTCGTGCCGATCCCGAAGGTGTCGGTGAAGAACGCGGGCAGCATCGTCACCACTGCGAGCTCCGAGCCGAAGGTGCAGAAGTAGGCGGCCGAGAAGACACGGCCTGAGGGGGTGTCGGTGACCGTTCGCCGGTAATGCAGCCGGTAGGCGGCCGAGATGACACCTGTCGGCGCGATGGCCCACCGCCAGCCGGCGGGACCCCCGACGACACCGGCGACGTGGGGGAGGGTGACCGCCCCCGCGGCAGAACCGAAGTTATGCACCGCCCGCCGTAGATGCCCTCAGCCGTCCCGAGTTCGTTCGGAGGGAACCACTCCGAGACCATGTGCATCCCGACCACGAACCCCGCGCCGACGCTCAGTACCACACGACTGAAGACCAACATGCCGCAGCTGTCGCTGGTCGCGAAGGCAAGGCAGGGGAGAAACGCATAGATGAGGCGAAGCGCCAGATGGGTCGAACGCGCAGCACGGCATCGCGCAGGCGAGGCTCCGGCTGGGGAAGGGAACGGTTTGGCGTGGCGTCGATGGTCATGCGGGCAGTGTGTGGCCGCCAGGTTTCGTCTTCATATGGCGCCGATTACGGGTGGTGCACGGCATGCGCACGACGTGACTTGCGCGATGTGAGGGGTGACGACATGGCGATCCGGGGTGGCACCAGTGGGGACCCACCGGGTCAGATGACGGCGAGGCGGTACCCACGTCGCATCACCGTCTCGACCCCGATACCAGCCTCACCGAGCCGGCGTCGCAGTCGACCGACGGTCACTTCCACCACGTGGGGATCGGTGTCGTGGCTCCAGACCTGCCCGAGGAGTTCCCGCTTGGACACCACGGCCCCGGGCCGCCGAACGAGCACCGCGAACACCTTCCGCTCCCGATCGGTCAGCAAGACGGACCGAGTCGGACTCACGTAGACCAGGCGTCCCTGGATCATCACCTCGTGGTTCCCGACTCGTAGCAAGGTTCGGCGAGTGGAGAGCGCACGGGTCAATGCCTGCACCATCGAGCCGAGACGAGGTCGCACCGGCTCGATCGGCTCGGTCGCGACCGCGCTGGCACGCAACCGGGCTGCGGTGACCGGCCCGACCGCGCAGGCCAGCACACCTCGGGAGAAACCGGTCCGCACCTGGTCGAGCAACCCGGCCCTGGTGGCCAGCTCGACGAAGTTCGTCACGGCATGAGCACAGGTGAAGGTGACGGCGTCCACGGCGTGCTCAGCCACGGCCGTGATCACGCGCTCGGCTGGTGTGAGGTCGTCAGGCAGCACCCAGCGGTACACGGGAAGGGCCACCACGTCTACACCGAGGGCTCGGAGCTGCTCAGTGGCGGGTTGACCAGCCCCATCCAGCTGCACGGCGACCCTCAGACGGCGGTCACTGGGGTGGCTCGCGATGAGCTTCGCGACCCGGTCCAGGAGCTCCTCGTGAGTGGCCTGGGTGGTGACCTCGTGCACCTCCACGCCCAGACCTGCTGCTGCGCCAGCGGTTTTCGGCCCGCGGGCGAGTACGAGGGCTTGGTCGAGCGCCTGATAGAGGGCGTCTCCGAGCCCCAGGCTCTCTGCCGCGCCGAGCCAGCTACGCACACCGATCGCGGTGGTGAGTGCCACGACATCGGGAGGATGAGCGATGACCTGAGTGGTGGCATGGCGCATCCTGGATGTCTCATCGAGAGGCAAGGTCTTGATGGTGGGACCGTGCAGAACAGCGGCACCTCGCCGCCTCAGGAGCTCTGCCTGCTCATCGGAGCGGCGATCAGCCGTGATGGCGACGGTGTAGCCAGCCATCGGCTGATCCGGTCCGAGGATCTGGTCGTGGCGTTCGGAGCTCTGATGCGGCTCGTGACCCAGGGGTTTCATCTTGACTGCTGGAGCCACTGCGGCCATGGCGAGCGATGGTGCCCTGGCGGTGTTTCCTGGCGGTTTCGCAGGTGTTGCTCATTCATGAGCAGCGACCTGCTCGGAGGTTCAGCCGTGACGAGTGTGCGAGCGGGCCCACCAACTCGGTACGACCACTGGCTCGGTGCGTACCCAGATGCGTCCGTTCTTCACCCGCACCGCCCAAGCACCGGCTCCCGAGGACGGGTCGTCGAGACACACACCGTCTGCCAGTGCGAAGCGATGTTTGCGTAGTGGTGACGCGACATAGAGCTGGCTCTCCCCGTTCGACGAGCGCGATCCGATCAAGCCTCGGGAGAGCACGCTCGCGCCTGTGCAAGGGTCGAAATCGCCGATCGCCCACACCTTCTCTGCGGTCGCCTCTGGAGCGCCACCCACCCGGAACAGCGCTACGGCATGACCGGCCACGAGGGCGCGCACGCCGCGGCCGATTTCCACCGTATCGATGTCACACACGTCGACCCAACGATGGGCGACGTGCTGTTTGGGAGCATCCGAGAGGCCGCGATCCTCTGGGTCGACCGGCGGGGCCGACAGGCTCATCGCAGCACCACCGGTGACTCGTGGCCGGACTGGGCGGAGTTCGGATGGCGTTCACCGGGCAAGAGCGGCCGAGGCTGGCCTCGCTCGAGGACGTGCGTGATGGTGGGGTCGGGCGTGTTTGGCGCGTTGACGTAGGAGATGAACCGTGCCCGGCGCTCCGGGTCGGCGAGTGTGGCGGCCCATTCGTCTTCATAGTTGGCGATGTGGGCTGCCATCGCCGCTTCGAGCTCTGCCGCCAGCCCGAGTGAGTCAGCGAGCACCACGTCGCGGACGTGGTCGACACCACCATCCAGGCGTTCGATCCAGGTCGCGGTGCGCTCCAGCCGATCCCCGGTGCGTACGTAGTACATGAGGAACCGGTCGATGGTTCGCACCAGCTCGGCGTCGGAGAGTCCCTCTGCGAGAAGATCCGCGTGACGGGGCCGCATCCCACCGTTCCCACCCACGTAGAGGTTCCATCCCGCGTCCGTGGCGATCACCCCGACGTCTTTGGATTGTGCCTCCGCGCACTCACGGGCGCAGCCCGAGACCGCCATCTTGATCTTGTGGGGCGCACGGAGGCCCCGGTAGCGCAGCTCGAGTGCGATCGCCATGGCGGTCGAGTCCTGTACTCCGTAGCGACACCAGGTGCGCCCCACGCAGGACTTCACGGTCCGGACCGCCTTGCCGTAGGCGTGGCCGGACTCGAACCCTGCAGCGACGAGGCGCTCCCAGATGGGTGGGAGCTGCTCGAGTCGCGCCCCGAAGAGATCGATGCGCTGGCCTCCGGTGATCTTCGTGTAAAGGCCGAAGTCCCGTGCCACCTCGCCGATCGCGATGAGACCCGCCGGGGTGATCTCCCCTCCGGGGATGCGTGGAACGACCGAATAGGTACCGTCGCGCTGCAGGTTGGCAAGGGCGTGGTCGTTGGTGTCTTGGAGCGCGGCTTGTTCGCCGTCGAGGATGTAGCCGTTGCTGAGCGAGGCGAGCACCGAGGCGAGGGCAGGTCGGCAGACCTCGCAGCCGATGACGCTCGTGCCGCCGGTCGCGCGGACCACGTCTGCCAGGGATGTCAATCCTCGGATGCGCACCAGGTCGAAGAGCTCTTGGCGGGTGACGGGAAGGTGCTCGCACATGCCCTGGCGGCTCTCGATCCCCTCCCGGGTGAGTTCCTCTGCCAGGACCTCTTCGACGACGGGTAGGCAGCCACCACATCCGGTGCCGGCTCGGGCGTGACGTTTGAGGTCGCTGACGGTGTGACAGCCGCCGGAGATCGCCCGGATCAGTTCGGGCCGGGTGACACGATTGCAGGAGCACACCAGGTCGCTCGCCGGTGCGCCGTTCGAGGAGACGGGCACCGCCGCTACTCTGCCGGGGAGCACCAGGACGCCAGGGTCGACGAGACCCGTCGGGGCGTGAAGCTCGCCCTGGACCGTACCCCACCCACTGATGTCGCCGACGAGGATCGCACCGATGATCCGGCGGTCACCGTCGAGCACGATCTTGCGGTAGATGTCGGAGCTCTGGTCATCCCACACGACCGACCGGCAGCCGGGGGTCGACCCGTGCGCATCGCCGCCACTGGCGACGTCGACCCCTACCAGCTTCAGCTTGGTGGTGGGTTCGGGAGCCGAGAACGTCAGGCTCGTGTCGGGCTGCTCAGCGGTGACGAGTGCGGCAAGCCGGCCGGCGGCGATGCGGGCCATGGTGTAGCCGGGAGCGACGAGCCCATAGGTGCGGCCTTCAACCGCCGCACACTCCCCGATTGCCCACACTCGGGGATCGGGGGTGCGCAACTCGGCATCGACGAGCACCCCGCCTCGCTCGCCGAGTGGGAGGCCGGCTTCCTCGGCAATCCCGTCCTCGGGTCGGATACCGGCGGCGACCACGACGAGATCGACAGCCAGATCGACCGGGTCTCCGTCCGCCGCCATCAGCTCGATGGCCGCCAGGTGCCCGGTGCTGGCGTCGCCGTGGATGACGGTACAAGCGGCGCCCGTGTACACCACGAGACCGAGGGCTTCGATGCGGCGTCGCAGCGCCGCCGCTGCAAGGGAGTCGAGCTGCATCGGCATCAGGCGGTCGGCCAGCTCGATCACGTGGGTTTCCAGGCCGAGGCTCCGGAGTGCGTTGGCGGCTTCGAGCCCGAGGAGCCCGCCGCCGAGCACTGCCCCGCGCCGCACTCCGGGCTCTGCCGCCAGGCGGGCGATCGCTTTCAGGTCGTCGATGGTGCGGTACACGTGCACGCCCGGTGAGTCGATGCCCGGGATCGGTGGCACGAACGGTCTAGACCCCGTCGCGAGGACGAGGGTGTCGTAGCCGAAGGCACATCCGCCAGCGGTCAGGACGGTCCGGGCCCGGCGGTCGATCCGCACGGCGGGGTCGCCGAGGTGCTCGGTGATGCCGTGCATGTCGGCGAAGCCGTCCTCGACGAGGCACAGCGCATCGGCTGAACGGTGATCCACCCACGACGAAAGCTGCACCCGGTCGTAGGCGCGGTGGCGTTCGGCGCCCACGACCGTCACGTCGAGCAGGGGCATCGCGCCGGACCACACCAGTTCCTCCAGGAAGCGGTGTCCGACCATGCCGTTGCCCACGACGACCACGCGGTGCGGTTGCTGCATGCGACGAGTCCTTCCGATCAGAGGGTGACTCGTCGCCACTCAACTCGAACTCCGTTGCACGCCCGTATCCCGACCGTGAACGCTCGCCGACACGGGACGATCACGCGGATCGTGGGTCGTGCGGGACCGCACACGGGCGCTCGCCGGCTGTGAACCTGGCTCGGGCGCCCACTTGGTCGGGGGGTCTTGGTCCTCCGCTCACGATGCGGGGTCGCCATCGTCGTCGTGCGCGAGGGGGGACTTGAACCCCCACGTCCTTGCGGACACAGGAACCTGAATCCTGCGCGTCTACCAAATTCCGCCACTCGCGCGAGTGAACGGTCTGTGAGGGTAGCCGACCCACCGGCGGCTCACGAACGCTGGACCCGTCATCGCCCGGGTCCCCGGGTATCGTTCCGGCGTGGGTCTGAAGGGGTTCGAGCGCAAGCTGGAGAACCTGGTGGAGGGGGCCTTCGCCCGCATGTTCCGCAGCGGCCTGCGGCCCATCGAGCTGGGTCGCCGGCTCGCCCGCGAGCTGGATGACAACCGCTCGGTCGACGTCCGGGGGCGCACCGTCGTGCCCAACGACTTCACGATCGCCCTGAGCCCCGAGGACCACGAGCGCTTCGCTGACATCGAGGACACGCTCTGCCGGGAGCTGTGCGACGCGGCGCGCGAGCACGCTCGCGACGAGTCCTACTCGTTCCTCGGTCCGGTGGCGGTGGAACTGACGGTCGATCCGGCGTTGCGCACCGGCACCTTCACGATCGTCTCTCGGATGAAGGAAGGCCCGAGCGGTGTCGGCGCCGGCTCGTTGCTGCTCCCGAACGGGGAGCGCTTCGTGCTCGACGAGCACCCCGTGCTCATCGGCCGGCTCGACGAGTGCGACATCACCATCCTCGACGCCAACGTGAGCCGGCGCCACGCGGAGATCCGCCCCCGCGGCGACGGCTTCGTGGTCGTCGACCTCGGCTCCACGAACGGAACCCGGGTCAACGGAGTCCCGGTGAGCGAACGGGAGCTGCGTGACGGCGACGAGCTGACGATCGGCAACACCCGCATCGGTTTCCAGGCCTCCTGACCGGAACCACCCTGTCATGAGGTCGGAGGGAGTCGCCGGTAATCTCGTGCTCCAGTGTCCGAGCAGCTGCTCTTCATCCTGAAGCTCTGCCTCCTCGCCCTGCTGTATCTCTTCTTCTTCCGGGTGCTGCGGGCGGTCTGGGCGGAAGTCCGGGCCCCGTCACCGGCGGGTGCACCCGCTCGCGCCGTCGCTGCGGTCCCAGGTCCGGTCGCGCCAGCCTCCGGGCAGGAGGTCAGGCGTGGTCGCAGGTACCGCCCACCGGAGCTCACGGTGCTCGAGCCCGAAGCCCAAAGAGGGGCGACCTTCCCGTTGGGCGACGAGGCGACCATCGGGCGGGCCGCAGGCTGCCAGGTCACGCTCGACGACACCTACGTGTCCCAGCTCCACGCCCGGGTGTTCACGAGGGATGGCAGCTACCTGATCGAGGACCTCGGCTCGACCAACGGTACCTATCTCAACCGTCAGAAGGTCTCCGGACCGATGGTGGTGCAGAAGGGCGACCGGATCCAGGTCGGCAACACCGTGCTGGAGCTCCGGTGACCGCCTTCGCCTGGGGTGCGGCCACCGACACCGGGCGGGTCCGGCCGGCGAACGAGGACTTCCTGCTCGCCGCGGACGGGCTGTTCGTCGTCGCCGACGGGATGGGTGGTCACAAGGCCGGCGAGGTCGCCGCTCACCTGGCGGTCGAGGAGCTCCGGGCACGGATCTTGGATCGCGGTGGTCCGCACACCACCGATGATCTCGTCGAGGCGGTCCAGGAGGCGAACGCCATGCTCGTGTCGAAGGCCGGTGAAGACCCGGACCTGCGCGGCATGGGTACCACGTTGTGCGCCATGGCCCTGGTTCGCGACGGAGACCGGGACCTGCTCGGGGTGGTCAACGTCGGCGACTCGCGCCTGTACCTGCTCACCAGCGGCGAGCTCGAGCAGATCACCGACGACCACAGCTTGGTCGCGACCCTCGAGCGGCAGGGACGCCTGACCCAGGCCGAGGCTGCCGTCCACCCCCAGCGCAACATCCTCACCCGGGCGCTCGGGATCGACGAGCGGGTCATGGTGGACTCGTGGGAGATCGTGCCGTTCGTCGGTGATCGGTACCTGCTCTGCAGCGACGGCCTGTTCAACGAGGTCGACGACAACCGCATCGCGTCGACGTTGCGCCGGCTCGCGGATCCCACCGACGCGGCTCATGAGCTGGTGCGCCTGGCGAACGAGGGTGGTGGGCGGGACAACATCACCTGCATCGTCGTGGACGTGATCGATGACCAGGGCCGTGATCCCGCCGCGTCCCCCACGGACGGGCGTGTGGCCGCTCGGGTCGACGGGCGTGGCCGGGTGCTCGCGGCGGCGGTCGGCGAACCGGCGACGGCCAGCTCCGATCCCGGCGGCACAGATGTGGGCGGGCCGGCTGAGGAGCCCGGTGCGGGAGGCGCAGCCCCCTCGCCCCGAGCACGGTGGGTCACCTGGCGGGTGGCGGTGTTCCTGGTCGTGCTCCTGGCGATCATCGGCGCAGCGGTGGGGAGCATCATCTATGCGGGCACCAGCACGTACTACGTCGGGTTCCAGGGAGACCAGGTCGCGATCTTCCGGGGCAAGCCCGGTGGTGTGCTCTGGTTGCAGCCCGAGCTCCAGGGAGAACCGACCGACCTGACCCGGGAACAGCTCGACGTGGCGCTGCAGGCGGAGCTCGATAAGGGCAAGGAGCAGGGCTCGCTGCTCGAAGCCGAGCAGTACGTCGAGCGCATCCGCGCCCAGGCCCGGCCCGCAGCATCGGGTGGCCCGCCCGCCTCGGGCACGTCGGGCACTGCCACGACCGGGACCACCACCGGGCTCGCACCGACATCCACGGTCGAGCCGCCGCCGCAGTGAGCGTGCCAGCCGGGGCCGTCCCCCGTCGGCGGAGTACGGAGCTCGGTCTCGTGCTGCTGGCTGTCGTGGCCACCGCGGGCGCCTACGTGCTGGCCAGCCTCGGCACCACCGCGGAGATCCCGGTGAACCTGGGCCCGTTCCTCGTGTTCGTGCTGGGACTGTTCCTCGTGGCTCACATCGCCGTACGGCGTTACGCCCCCGAAGCCGACCCCGTCCTGCTGCCGATCGCGGCCCTGCTCAACGGCATCGGCTATGTGGTGATCGCCGGGCTCGATGCCGGGGGGAAGGAGAGCTTCGCCGCCGCGCAGGCGACGTGGACCGCGATCGGCGTGGTCGCGTTCTGCACCGCCCTGCTGGTCGTCCCCCGGATACGTGACCTCCAGCGCTACCGTTACACCTTCTTGCTCACCGGTCTGGTGTTGCTGATCCTGCCCTTCGTGCCCGGTCTCGGCAGCGAGCGCTTCGGGGCCCGAATCTGGGTGAGTCTGGGGCCGATCAACTTCCAGCCGGGTGAGGTGACCAAGTTGGTCCTCGCACTGTTCTTCGCCGGCTACCTGGTCGACAAGCGGGAGCTGCTCCGCTCGAGCCCCCGGCGGCTGGGTCCCGTGCGGGTCCCCGAGCCGAAGTACCTGGGCCCGGTGCTGCTCGCCTGGGGCGTGTCGCTCATGGTGATGATCAGCCAGAAGGACCTCGGCACCTCGCTGCTGTTCTTCGCCCTCTTCATCGTGATGCTGTGGGTCGCCACCGAACGTCCGTCGTGGCTGATCATCGGGGCGCTGCTGTTCCTCGCGGGAGCGTGGTTCTCCTTCACCCGCTTCGGGCACGTCCAGGATCGGATCGACATCTGGCTCGATCCCTGGCAGGACCCGGACGGCACCGGTTACCAGATCATCCAGGCCGCCTTCGCCATGGCCGCCGGCGGGCTGGCAGGCACCGGGCTAGGTCTGGGCGGCGCGGTGCGCATCCCGTTGGCCGAGAGCGACTTCATCTTCGCCTCCATCGGTGAGCAGCTCGGCCTCTTCGGGGGGACGCTGGTGCTGGTCGCGTTCCTGATGGTCATCGGCTCGGGCCTGCGCATCGCGGTTCGCACGGACCAGCCGTTCGAGAAGCTGCTGGCCGTCGGCCTGACCACGCTCATCGGGGTGCAGGCGTTCATCATCATCGGCGGGGTCACCCGCCTCCTGCCGTTGACCGGTATCACCCTGCCCTTCGTGTCCTACGGCGGATCGTCGCTGGTGGCGAACTACATGCTGATCGCGCTGCTGCTGCGCATCTCCGACGAGAGCAACCGCCGGCCCCGCAAGCCCGAGGTCGTGGCGTCGGCAGGTGCGCTGTGAACCGCCAGATCGCCCGCCTAGGTATCGGGTTGCTGGCCTGCTACGTCGCGCTGTTCGCCATGCTCAACTGGGTGCAGGTCCTCCAAGCCGACGAGTACGCGGAGCACCCGCTCAACACGGCCCGGATCCGCAAGGAGTTCAACCGGCCCCGGGGATCGATCCTCTCCGCCGACGGCGCCGTGTTGGCCACGTCCACCGACAACCCGGACCCGAACTCGGAGTTCGAACGGATCCGCATCTACCCCGAGGGGGAGCTCTTCGGTCAGGTCACCGGCTACTTCTCCTTCTGGTACGGCGCGTCCGGGGTCGAGCAGGCGTACGCCGCGCAGCTCTCGGGTCAGACAGTCGAGCAGCAGTTGCGGGGCCTCGGCGACCTGTTCGTCCAGCGGGAGAACGTCGGCAACGTTGTGGTCTCGGTCCGCAAGGACCTCCAGCAGACCGCCCGCGACGCTCTCGGTGAGCGTGAGGGGTCGGTGGTCGCCATCGACGTCAAGACGGGTGAGCTGCTCGCGTTCTGGAGCTACCCGTCGTTCGATCCCAGCTCACTCGCCGGCCTCGACCACGGCAACGTGGAGCAGGCGTGGAAGCTGCTCAACGCCGCCCCGGGGCAGCCGCTGCGTGCCCACCAGTACCAGGACCGCTACTTCCCCGGCTCCACGTTCAAGGTGGTGACCGCTGGGGTGGGCGTGCAGAGCGGCACGGTCACCCCTGAGGAGCCCGTCTACCCGGTGGAGCGGAGCTGGACGCCACCGCAGACCCAGGTGCCGATCTTCAACTTCGGTGGCTCCGCTTGCGGGGGATCGTTGTTCCAGGTGATGGAGATCTCCTGCAACACCGCGTTCGCCCGGATGGGCACTGAGACGATCGGGCCCGACGAGATGGTCCGGGGCACCGCGACGTGGGGGTTCAACGATGCGCCCCCCATCGATCTGCCCGGTCCGGCCCGCTCGGTGTTCCCCACGAACTTCACCCGTGACCTTCCCAAGCTCGCGCAGTCTTCGATCGGTCAGAACGACGTGCAGGCCACGCCCCTACAGATGGCGTTGGTGGCCGCGGCGGTGGCGAACGGTGGCCGGATGATGCGCCCCCACGTCATGACCGAGGTCCGCGATGCAGACCAGCAGGTCGTGAGCCGGTTCACGCCGAGCACCTGGAAGCAGCCGTTGACGCCGGAACATGCGGCCATCATCCGTGACGCGATGATCGGCGTGGTGCGCAGCGGCACCGCGAGCGCCCTGGCCATCCCGGGTTACGAGGTGGGCGGCAAGACCGGCACCGCGCAGCTGGGCACGGAGCCGCCCCGCTCGCACACCTGGATCATCGGCTTCGGCGGCCCGCCCGGTGACCCGCAGGTCGCGGTGGCCGTGGTGGTGCTCAACCAGCCCGGTGCGAGCGAGTTCACCGGGGGTCGGGTGGCCGCTCCGATCGCGCGAGCCGTGCTCCAGCAGGCTCTCGCGCTCAAGGCCGGCGGTTGACGCTCGGCACCGGCGCGGCCTCACGTAGGCTGGGCCGGTCATGCCTGACGAACCCCGAGCTCCCACCGTCTTCAACGAACGCTACGAGCTGCATCGGAAGGTGGCCCGCGGCGGGATGTCCGACGTGTACCTCGCCCGGGACCTGCTTCTCGATCGGCCGGTGGCCGTGAAGGTGTTGTTCCCCGAGTACGCCAAGGACGAGACCTTCGTGGAGCGGTTCCGCCGGGAGGCCCGGGCGGCCGCGAACCTCAACCACCCGAACGTGGTGGCGGTCTACGACTGGGGACAGCAGTACGGCACGTACTTCATCGTGATGGAGTACGTGGAGGGTCGCAGCCTGTCGGAGATCATCCGCACGGAGGGCCCCCTGCACCCCACTCGGGCGGCGGAGATCGCGGCCGACGTGGCGGCCGCGCTGGCGTTCGCCCACCGCAACGGGGTGATCCATCGGGACATCAAGCCCGGCAACATCCTGTTGACCTCTACGGGTCAGGTGAAGGTGGCTGACTTCGGTATCGCCCAGGCGGCGTCCTCGGAGGCCACCCAGGCCAACCTGACCCAGGTGGGGGCGGTGATGGGTACGGCCACGTACTTCTCGCCCGAGCAGGCGCAAGGCAAGCCCATCGATCCCCGCTCGGACCTCTACTCCCTCGGGTGCGTGCTCTACGAGATGCTCACCACCCGGCCACCCTTCTCGGGCGAGACCCCGGTGGCGATCGCCTACCGGCACGTGCAGGATTCGCCCGAGCCGCCCTCGGCGATCAACAGGGGGGTGCCGGCCGCGCTCGAGGCGATCGACCTGAAGCTGCTGGCCAAGGACCCTGCCGAGCGGTATCCCTCGGCCGAGGACCTGCGCACCGACCTGCGGCGGTTCCTCGATGGGAAGCCGGTCGCCGCCTCCGGCGGTGCGAGCAGCGCTGCTGCCGGGGCCGCACTGGGTGCCGGCGCGGCGGGGGCTGCGGCCGGCGCCATGACGGGTGATCCCACCGTGGCGGTGCCGGCCACCCAGGTCGGTGCGGGTGTCGGCGGGCCGGGCAGGCCGACCGGCCCTGTCACCGGCATGCAGCCCGAGTATGCCGGCCCGGGCGAGCCGCCACGCAAGCGCACCAGTGCCTTCCTGGCAGGGATGATCATCCTGTTGCTGGTGCTCGCCGGCGTGCTGGTGGTGCTCGGTCTCCGGCTCAGCCGCAGCAGCGAGGAGATCACCGTCCCGGACGTGCGAGGCCTCACCGTGCAGGAGGCGCAGGCTCGTCTGAGCGGCGCAGGGCTGAAGTCCGAGATCCGAGAGGAGCCCAACGCCGATGTGCCCGCCGGCCAGGTCTTCGAGCAGACCCCGGCACCCGGCGCGAAGGCGGCGCGTGACTCGGTCGTCACGCTGCGGGTCAGCGCGGGTCTGGGCAAGGCCGAAGTCCCGGACGTCGTCGGTCGTACGGAAGCTGCGGCCCGGTCGCTCATCGAGCGCGCCGGGTTCGTGCCCGACGTCCGCCAGCGCGAGGACGACACGGTGCCCGCCGGGCAGGTGATCTCCCAGGACCCGCCTGGTCGGACCCAAGCCGAGCGAGGCTCGGCGGTGACGATCGTCGTGTCCGCTGGTCCGGCCCCGGTCACGGTACCGGACCTGGCCGGCTTGACCGTAGCCGAGGCGTCCAACGCGCTCGGCCAGCGCGGCTTCCGGGTCACGCAGAGTCAGCAGGCGTCGACCTCCGTGCCGGCGGGGACGGTGATCGCCACCGATCCTCCGGCGAACACCGAGCTCCCGAAGGGCAGCACGGTCCGGCTGATCGTGTCGTCAGGGCCTCCCGAGACCACCACGACGACCACGACCTCGACCACCAGCACCAGCTCCACCACGACGACCACCGTCTCGGGCGGGGGCGGAGGCGGTGGCTGAGCTGCCCGGGTTGCCGGCCCGCTCCGGGGATCAGGCCGGCGCGCTCGCCCGGGCGAGGAAGTTGCCCATGAGTGCGTGACCGCCCACGGTCAGGATGGACTCCGGGTGGAACTGCACGCCCTCCACGTCGAGTTCCCGGTGACGCAGCCCCATCACCAACCCGTCGTCGGTCTCGGCGGTGATCTCCAGCGCGTCGGGCACCGAGGACCGGTCGACGACGAGCGAGTGGTATCGGGTGGCCTCCAAGGGATTCGGGAGACCTTCGAAGACCCCAGTGCCGTGGTGGTGGATCAGGGATGTCTTCCCGTGCATCACCTCGGGTGCTCGCACGACCCGGCCTCCGAACACCTCGCCGATGCACTGGTGGCCGAGGCACACCCCGAAGACCGGGCGCCGGCCGGCGAAGTGTCGGATGACGTCGTTCGAGAGGCCGGCGTCACTCGGCCGGCCCGGGCCGGGTGAGATCAGCACAGCGTCGGGGTCGAGGCCGATGATCTCGTCGAGGGTGAGGGCGTCGCTGCGGTGCACCAAGGGGTCCGCTCCCAGCTCACCCAGGTACTGGACGAGGTTGTAGACGAAGCTGTCGTAGTTGTCGAGGACCAGCACCCGGACACCCATCGTGCTGGGAGGGTACCGCGGCTCCCGGGTCGAGCCGTCACGGCGTGCTCTTCAGCGTAGACGCTCGCCCGTGTCGACGTCGGGGTGATCGGCGCTGGCGGCGCCTGCCACCATGTGTCCGCGGGGTAGGCTGGCCGACCGTGGCCAACCCGAAGCGTCCCACGAAGCGCAAGGTCGAAGGCACCGGTCGGGTCACTCCGAAAGGCGCTTCCATCCCCCGCAAGCGGGCCGAGCAGGCCGCCGCCCATGCGCCGGAGGCCTCGAGTCGCTACACGCCGCCGGTTCCGAGCGCGTACTACGAGAGCCCGCGCTGGGTGCCGGTGCTCATGTTCACCCTGTTCGGCCTGGGCATGGTGATCATCTTCCTGCACTACGTCGACGTCCTGCTCCCCGGTGCCCGCAGCAACTGGTGGTTGCTGGCGGGACTGGGCTCGATCCTCGGGGGGATCATCACGGCGACCCAGTACCGCTGAACGGGTCCTCCGATCCCTCGCCCGCTGCCGTCCACCCTGCGGTTGTCCACAGGACGTCGACAATGGCGGGACGCTCCGTGACCCTGCCTTGACGGGGTGGTGGCGATCCTTGCGCTCCGGTCACACGGAGGCGTCGAACAAGTTACGGGAGTGTGATCCTCCCCAACTCGGTCCACACGCTGTGGAAAATGTTGGCCGTGTGGAAGATGTGAAGGTCGCAAGGGCTGGAGTCCGCCGCGTCAGTCGATGGGCGCCACCAGCTCCATGTCCTCCTGGCAGTGCCGCGGTGGCTCGGGGTCCTCGGCCGGCGCGATCGTCATGCGAGCCTCGGCACCGCAGATCGAGCACCGGTAGATGATCTTCACCTTCCGCAGCTCCCCGGGTGGTGGAGGCTTGGGCAGCGGGCGGGCCAGCCCGCCGAGGATGGCCACGCCCACGCGCAGCACCAGGTACGCGATGGCCGCGGCGACCGCCACGTCGAAGATCGGGAAGCCTGCGACGAGGGCGGCCGCCGAGCCGAGCACGACGACGCCGACGATCACCGGGTGGTTGAGGCTCGGGCGTTGCATCGGCAGAACACGCTGGTGGGGTGCCCGCGTGGGCACCCCATCAGCCTACGAGCCTGGCGCAGCGCAGCCGCGGTGCTCGCTGGCGCTGCTGGACCACTGGCGCGGCGGACGCCGGGATCAGCCCGATCAGCCCAGCCGCTCGATGATGGTGGCGTTCGCCATACCGCCACCCTCACACATGGTCTGCAGCCCGTAACGGCCGCCGGTGCGTTCGAGCTCGTTGAGCAACGTGGCGAGCAGCTTCGTGCCCGAGCACCCGAGCGGATGGCCGAGGGCGATCGCTCCGCCATTCACGTTGATCCGATCCATGTCCGGATGCAGCTCCTTCTCCCACGCGAGCACGACGGATGCGAAGGCCTCGTTGATCTCGACCAGATCGATGTCGTCCATCGACAGCCCTGACTTCTCGAGCGCCTTCTGGGTGGCGGGGATGGGGCCGGTCAGCATGGTGATCGGGTCGACGCCCGCCAGGGCGAACGTGTGGAAGCGCGCTCGCGGGGTGAGGCCGAGCTGGTTGGCCTTCTCCTCGCTCATGATCAGCGCCGCCGAGGCACCGTCGGTGATCTGGGAGGAGTTCCCGGCCGTGACCTTCCCGTCCTCCTTGAAGGCCGGCTTGAGCTGGGCGAGCTTCTCCATCGAGGTCTCCCGGATCCCCTCGTCGGCGGTGACCATCTCGTCGCTGGCGATGAGCTCACCAGTCTCCTTGTCTCGGGGCTTGGCCCGGACCGGGATGATCTCGTTGTCGAAGCGGCCCTCGTCCCGCGCTCGGGCCGCGAACTGCTGGCTGCGTAGCCCGTAGGCGTCGAGGTCCTCGCGGGTGAGGCCCCACTTGTCAGCGATGAGCTCGGCGGAGATGCCCTGTGGGACGAGGCCCCCCCGGTCCGCGTAGCGGAGGCCCATGGCGTCACCGAAGGGGAAGCCCACGTTCTGCACCATGGCGGAGGCGCCCATCGGCACCAGACTCATGACCTCCACCCCGGCCGCCACCACCACGTCGTACGCGCCGGCGATGACTCCTTGGGCGGCGAAGTGCGCCGACTGCTGGGACGAGCCGCACTGGCGGTCGATGGTCGTGGCGGGCACCTCCTCTGGCCAGCCCGCGGCCAGCACCGCATTCCGACCGACGTTGAGCGCCTGCGCGCCCACCTGCATGACGCAGCCCATGATCACGTCGTCGACCAGGGCCGGGTCGAGATCGTTGCGCTCCACCAGCGCCTTCAAGCATTCGGCGGCGAGGTCGGCCGGGTGCCAGCCGGATAGCTTGCCGTTGCGCTTGCCGCCCGCGGTGCGGACGGCGTCGACGATGACTGCGGTGGCCATGGTTCGGATCCTCTCTTCGGTCGTCAGCCGACGAAACTAGACCGGTCGGTCAAGTCTGCCGGCTCGGTGTCCCCCGGCGCAACCCTGCGGCCCGCTGCCGCGAGGGGGAACCCGGCCCGATCGGTGGCCCGCGCGAGCACACCCGGCACTCGAGCGACAGACTGGTTGTGGCCAGACGAGAGCGAGGGGGATTCCGATGACCGATGCCAGCGACCGGATCTCGGGCGAGCAGATCATGCGGGCCGTCGAGGGTTGGACGGTGCCGAGTCGTTTCCTGGAAACCGTCCGCCAGCATCCGGACCAGGTCGCGCTGCGGTGGCGGAAGGCTGACGAGAGCTGGGGAGAGCTCACCTACGGGGACTACGCCGACCGGGTCGCTCGGGCGGTCACCGGTTACCGGCAGCTGGGCCTCGAACCCGGTATGCGGATCGTCCTGATGATGCGCAACATCCCCGAGTTCCACATCCTCGACATGGCGGCGTATTTCTGCGGGGCGACACCGGTATCGATCTACAACTCGTCTTCGCCGGAGCAGGTGCAGTACCTGGCGAGCCATGCCGAGGCCCTGTTCGGCATCGTGGAGGACATCGGCTTCCTGGAGCGGTTCCTCAAGGTCCGCGCCGAGCTGCCCGATCTCGCGCATCTCGGCATCATCAGTGATCCCCAGGGTCTGGCGCCTTCCGACGTGTTCACCTACGACGGGTTGATGGCGCACGAGCCCACCGACCTCGAGGTGGCGGCGGGGCACTGCGAGCCGGACCAGGTCGCCACGATGATCTACACCTCGGGAACGACCGGTCCCCCCAAGGGGGTGATGCTCACCCACCGGAACATCTGCTGGACCGCCGAGAGCCTGCGCATCGCGATGGACTGGTCGTACGACGAGTTGGTCGGCAAGCGGATCGTCTCGTACCTGCCGATGGCACACATCGCCGAGCGGATGAGCTCCCACTACATGGGCGTGCTCGGCGGGTACGAGGTCACGACGTGTCCCGAGCCGACCCAGATCGCGGACTACGCCCGGTTGGTCTCCCCGAACGTCATCTTCGGTGTGCCCCGGGTGTGGGAGAAGATCCACGCTGCGGTACAGGCGGCGCTCGCCGCCGATCCCGACAAAGAGCGCCAGTTCGCCGAGGCGATCGCCACGGCCGAGCCCATCGCCGAGAAGATGGCTTGGGGTGCCGAGACCGACGAGGAGCGGGCGACCTACGAGTTCCTCGACGAGGTGGCCTTCAGAGGGGTTCGCCAGCTCATCGGCCTCGACCAGTGTGAGCTGGCCATCACCGGTGCCGCGCCCATCCCGGCCGATGTCCTGCGCTGGTTCCGGGCGATCGGAGTACCGCTCACCGAGATCTACGGCATGTCGGAGTCGAGCGGGCCGATGACCTGGGCGGCGAAGCGGATCAAGCCGGGAACGGTCGGGCCCGCCATCCCGGGGTGCGAGGTCAAGCTGGCGGACGACGGAGAGATCATCTGCCGGGGCGGCAACGTCTTCGTCGGCTACTTCAAGGAACCGGAGAAGACCGCGGAGGCCCTCGACGAGGAGGGGTGGCTGCACTCCGGCGACATCGGCGAAGTCGACGAGGACGGCTACTTCCGGGTGGTGGACCGCAAGAAGGAGCTCATCATCACCGCCGGAGGCAAGAACATCAGCCCGGCGAACCTCGAGGCCGCCCTCAAGACCATCCCGCTCGTCGGCCAAGCGGCAGCGGTGGGGGACAACCGGCCGTTCGTCGCTGCCCTGGTCACGCTCGATCCGGACGTCGCGCCGGCGTGGGCCAAGCAGCACGGCATCGAGTTCGAGACCCTGCACGATCTGGCCCGCAACCCTGCGGTCATCGAGGAGATCAATCGTGGGGTGCAGGAGTGCATGGCCTCCTTCAGCAACGCGGAGCGGGTCAAGAAGGTCCAGATCCTGGGGGAGGAATGGCTGCCCGACAGCGACGTGCTGACCCCCACGTCGAAGCTGAAGCGGCGGGGCATCCTGGCTCGCTACAACGACATCATCGAAGAGCTCTACGCCTGAGCTGCACTCCCCACCGACCGGGCTCTGGCTGCACCGGTGGTACGGGCGCTCGATCCTGGGCGCTGTCGCTGCTGGCGGCTCGGCCCTCGCGCTGGCCGTCGGCTACCCGCTGAGGGTGCTCGCCGGCTCGGCCTTCGCACCGCCCGCGCTGGCATTCTCCACGGAGCTGTTCCCGACGTCCGTGCGCGCGGCCATCGGCGGATGGTTGGTGTGCGCAGGAGTCGTCGGTTCGACCGTGGGGCTGGTCGCGGTCGGCACGGTGGCCGTGACAGCCGGGTTCGTCACCGCGATCAGCGTGTTCGCGGTGCCCGCTGGGGCAGCGGGAGCGGTGCTGATCGCGCTGCCTGAGACCCGGATCCAGGAGCCCGAGGAGTCGGCCCGGAGCCAGGTGCGGCTGGACCGCCCGTCGAGCCGGATGGGAATGGGTCGTCCGACTCAGCTCGGTGCCCGGAAAAATGAGTCTCGCGGCCGATTCATCAATTTGATGAATCGTGATCCTCTATAAGCGCAGCGGATCCCGGACGGCTCGAAGCGACAGGGGAGTGGGGAGGCCGACGAGATGCCAGAGGTCCTGATGGACACGACGACCCGCAGCGGTGTGGTGATCGCTCTCGATGACGAGGTGGCGACCATCGTGATCACTGAGCCCGAAGAGGAGTGGTACTTCCCGGCCGCGCTGGTGCCGGAGGGTGTCGGGGTCGATGACGTGGTCCTCATCGAAGGATCCGGCCGCAACCTGCGCATCCTCGCCAAGGACCCGCTGGCCCCGAGCATCAACGCCCGCCTGGATCGCTCGCTCAACCGCCGGCGTCTGGACCTGCGCTGAGCCCTCAGGCTCGGTCCCGGCTCTGCCGGGCCGCGCCGACCAGCGAGAGACCGAGCACCGCCACGCCGGGTACCCAGACGAACCAGCCGAACGGGATCCCGGCGAGCATCAGTGCAGCGCCGGCGCCGGCCCCCAGCGGCCACACGCTGCTGTGGGGGAGGTAGAGCCCCTCGTGCACCGGGGGGCCCGCCAGGTCAGGGTATTCGGTGGCCTCTGCTTCGGGTTGCACGTCCCGGACCCGCCAGGCGAGATAACCGGCGACGATGAACGCGAACACGCTGGCCAGTCCCAGCAGCGCCACTCCGGCCCATTCGTAGGCCGTCGCCGCGTAGATGACGGCGATGAGCAGGTAGAAGCCACCGATGGCGAGGAACACCTTCGATTCGGTCGGGAGACCCCGGGGAGGCTCGACCGCGCTGATCCCCGTAGCCACGTGGGTGCCCCCCTCGTCCTCGATGGCCGGCACCGGGAACTCCTCCTGTCCGCCGCTCATCCCACCCATCCCCTCGGTTGTCCGGTGGGTCGACCGTGCTCTCGTGGTGAACGATGCTGGGGATGGTTGTGGTCCCACAGCGGCCGTTCGCTGCGGATCGGTGGGAGGGCGTCGACGAAGTTACCGGGTGGTGGCGGTGAGGGTGTGCACCACTCCAGCGTGTGGCCTCCCCACGGGTCGGACCCCGCGGGCTTTCCGTTGCGAGTGGTCGTCCAGACGTTCCAGAGGAACACGAGCGTCGACGCCCCGAGGATGCCGGAACCGATGGACGAGATCAGGTTCAGGGTGGTGAACCCGTCGCTCTCGAGGTAGGACCACACGCGCCGGGGCATCCCTTCGAGGCCCAGGATGTGCTGCACGAAGAAGGTGAGCTGGAATCCGACGAACATCATCCAGAAGTGCACATGTCCCCAGCCCTCGTGGAGCATCCGGCCGGTGAACTTCGGGAACCAGTAGTAGACGCCGGCGAACAGCGCGAAGACCGAACCACCGAAGAGCACGTAGTGGAAGTGGGCGACCACGAAGTACGAGTCGTGCAGGTGGAAGTCGAGCGAGGGAGAGGAGAGCATCACCCCGGTCACCCCTCCCATCACGAACGTGACCAGGAAGCCGATCGCGAAGAGCAGCGGGGTGGCGAACACGAGCTGGCCGCCCCACATCGTGCCGATCCAGTTGAAGAACTTCACGCCCGTCGGCACCGCGATGAGCATGGTGAGTGCGGCGAAGAAGGGGAGCAGCACCGCGCCGGTGGCGTACATGTGATGCGCCCAGACACCGATCGAGAGCGCCCCGATGGCCATCGTGGCGAAGACCAGCCCCCGGTAGCCGAAGACGGGTCGCCGGGCGAAGACGGGGAAGATCTCGGTCACCACACCGAAGAACGGCAGGACCAGGATGTAGACCTCGGGGTGGCCGAAGAACCAGAACAGGTGCTGCCACAGCAGTGGCATGCCGCCGTTCGCCGCGTCGAACACGTGCCCGCCGAAGTACCGGTCAGCGAAGAGCATGACCGCTGCCGCGGTGAGCACCGGGAAGGCGATCAGCACGAGGATGCTGGTCACGATCATGTTCCAGGTGAAGATCGGCAAGCGGAACATGGTCATGCCGGGCGCGCGCATGGTGGCCACGGTCGTGAGGATGTTCACCGCGGTGAGGATCCCCGACAGGCCCGTGAGGGCGACGCCGGCGATCCAGAGGTCACCCCCCACCCCGGGCGAGCGCACGCCATCGGAGAGTGGCGTGTAGGCGAACCAGCCGAAGCTGGGGGGGCCGTTCGATGTGAGGAAGCTGGACAGCATGGTGAGGCCGCCTGCCAGGTAGACCCAGTACGAGAACAGGTTGAGGCGGGGCAGCGCCATGTCTCGGGCTCCCGCCTGCAGCGGCACGAGGTAGTTCGCCAACCCGAACGCGAAGGGGCCGGCGAACAGGAACAGCATGATGCTGCCGTGCATGGTGAAGAACTGGTTGTAGGTGTCGGTGCCGAGGATGTGTTGCTCGGGTTGGGCGAGCTGCGCCCGGATCGCGAGTGCGAGCACCCCGCCGATGAGGAAGAACGCGAACGCGGTCACCATGTAGGCGAGTCCGATGTCCTTGTGGTCGGTGCTGGTGAACCAACGGAGCAATCCGGTGGGACGCCCGTGGGCTTCGGGGCGTGCAGGCTCGGGAGTCGCAGCCGGCCGGTCGTCGAGCACGGTCACGATGAGGCCTCCGTTCCCGATGGTGGCAGCTCGAGTGGTGCCAGGACGGGTTGCGGCAGCGACCGGGTCTGTGCGATCCAGGCGTCGTACTCCGCCGCGGGAACGGCATAGACGTCGAAGGTCATCTTCCAGTGGTCCAGCCCGCAGTACTCCGCGCACCGCCCCCGCCATTTGCCCGGCTTGGTGATCTTGACGTCGATCGCGTTGTCGACGCCCGGGATGAGGTCGCGCTTCTCGAGGAACTCGGGCACCCAGAACGAGTGGATCACGTCATGGGCCCGGAGCTCGATGCGCACCGTGCGCCCGATCGGCAGCACGAGCGGGGGCATCGCCGCATCGGTGCCGTTGACCGTGACTCCCTGGTCGACGTAGTCGAACCGCCACTGCCACTGGAAGCCGGTGACCTCCACGGTGAGGTCCGGGTCGTCGTCGAGGTCCGTGAAGCCCCGCTGGGTCACGACCGTGAGGGTGAAGAGGGTGGCGACGATGATCACCGGCACGACCGTGTAGAGGACCTCGATCGGGATGTTGTACTGCCGCTGGTCCGGCATCCCGTCGCCTCGGCGCCGGAAGCGGATCGCGGCCACGAGCACCAGGAGCCAGATCAGGGCCGTGACCGCGACCGCGCCGGACAAGAACACCCGCCAGGTCTGCGTGAAGTTCCTTCCTTGCTCGGTGACCTGGTCCGGTGCCCCGCCCGTGGAAGAGCAGGACACGAGCAGCCACGCCGCCGACGAGACGAGTGCGACGACCCGCGCCATCGGGCGGCGTCCGATCGAGCCGCTCATCCGACCGCGCCGAGCATGTGGTCCTCACGGGCGTCGGCTCGGCGGCTGATCCGGCTCTCGTGTGCCATCCACTGAACGAGGACCACCGCCCCCGCCACGAGCCCGGTGAGATCACCCACCGCCCACATCAGCCCGGCCCCGAGGTGTTGATCGGCGAGGAGCGGTGCACCGTCGGGTCGTGGCGTGTGCTCGTAGTAGCTGCGCGCCAGAGGTTCGTCACCGACCATGAGCGCCAGTCCCAGGAATGCGTGGAACGGCACGGTCAGCATGACGAGGAGGAGGCGGAATCCGTAGTGGATCCGATGACTCACCGGGTCCAGGCCGATGACCGCCCAGAAGAACACGCAGCCCGTGAGCAGGAAGTGCGCGTGCACCAGATGGTGTACCACGTGGTTCTCTAGCGAGAGCTGGTAGAGCGGGGTGAAGTACAGCCCGAAGAGCGTCACGCCGAACAGCAGCCATGCCACGACGGGATGGGTGACCAGAGACACCGGGCGGCTGTGCAGCACCCGCAGGAACCGCACCTGGACGGGACGGCTCGAGGCTTGCAGGGCGAGCGTCGCGGGCGCACCCAGTGCCAGCAGGAACGGGGCGACCATGCCGATCGACACGTGCTCGGCCACGTGAGCGCTGAACAGCACGTGACCGTAGGCGGCGAGACCGGACTGGGTCGCGATCACGAGCACCACGAGGCCCGATCCGAACGCGGCCGAGCGAGCGATGGACCACTGCCGTCCTCGTGCGCGCAGCCGTCGGACACCGAGGAGGTAGAGCACGCCGCAGGTGATGATGAGTAGCGCGCTGGGTGCTGCGAGCGCCGATTCGGACACGAGGCTCTCGATCGAAGCCGGTGGCAGCGCCTCCATCGCGATCCGACGGTACTCCTGTGCCGAGCAGCACGTGAGGTGCAGCGTTCTGCAAACATGGGCACGTGACCGGGCTGGCCACCGTGGACCGACCGGACGACGTGCCGTCGCCCCTCGGCGTCGGCGTCGTCATCTGGCTGGCCTCGGAGGTGATGTTCTTCGCCGGCCTCTTCGGCGCCTACTTCGCGCTGTTGGCTCACAACGCACCGAATTGGCCGCCCGCGGACGTCCATCTGGACCTCCTCCGAGCGGCGGTGTTCACCTCGGTGCTGGTGGCGTCCAGCTTCACCGTCCACGCGTCGGTCGTCGCCTCCGAGCGCGGCCGGCGGCGGGCGGCCTCGTGGTACCTGATCGCCACGATCGTGCTCGGCGCGCTGTTCCTGACCAACCAGGTGCTCGAGTACTCGGTCCTCGGGTTCGGCATCGACAGCCACGCCTACGGGACGATCTTCTACCTGCTCACCGGGTTCCACGGCCTGCACGTGTTCGGTGGGCTGGTCGCGCTGGCGCTGGTGGGCTGGGTGGTCTTCAGCCGCTACAGCCGTGTCCCCTCGACGCAGACCCTGCGGGTCGTCAGCTACTACTGGCACTTCGTGGATGTCGTCTGGGTCGTGCTGTTCGTCGTCGTGTTCGTGATCCGATGAAGGTCCGCGCCACGCTGGCGGCGACGCTGCTCGTCCTCGGTGGCACGCTGGCGCTGGCGGTCACGGCCGGGCGGGCGGGAGCTGACGAGTCACAGGAACCCGATACCGCCGTGGCGCCGCAGCCGGGGAGCCCCGCGGCCGTCCAGCTCGAGGCCAACCGCGACCCGGAGATGGTGGCCGCCGGGGAGCGGCTCTACCTCACCGGCTGCGTGAGTTGCCACGGGGTGGGGGGGCAGGGCACCGCCGACTACCCGACCCTCATCGGCGTGGGCGCCGCCTCTGCCGACTTCTTCCTCCGCACGGGCCGGATGCCCCTGGCGGCCCCCGCCCCGCAGTCCCCGGCCAAGCCTCCCGCCTACACCGACGAGCAGATCATCCAGCTCGTCGCCTACGTGGCTTCCCTCGGTGATGGGCCGCCCGTGCCCGACATCCGGCCCGAGCGGGGGGACCTCGCCGAGGGTGGCCAGCTCTACCTGGCGAACTGCGCGGCCTGCCACAACTCGACCGGGATCGGTGGCGCGCTCAGCCACGGGAACCAGGCACCGCCGCTCCTCAGCGTGGCGCCGACCCAGATCGGCGAGGCGCCTCGGATCGGTCCCGGTCAGATGCCAGTGTTCGGACCGGACACGCTCTCGGACGAGCAGCTCGACTCGATCGTGCGGTACGTCCTCTACCTCCAGGATCCCGAACACCCGGGTGGCCTGCGGATCGGGTCCGCCGGCCCGGTTCCCGAGGGGCTCGTGGCCTGGCTGGTCGGGCTCGGTGGCCTGGTGCTGATCGCGCGGTGGATCACGAAGGAGCGGCGTGAGCACAGGAGGGCCCATGGCTGAGGCACACGACGCGGGCGGTGCCCCGAGGCCTGAACCCGGGACCGACGACCTTGCGCCGGCCGGGGCGTCGATGGCGGGTGGCCCCCGCCGCCACGGTGAGCGGCTGCCCGCCGCGTTCTTCGTGCTCAGCATCGTCGGCGGCCTCGCGCTCGCCGTCGTGTACTGGGAGGGTGGGCAGGCACAGCTCGAAGGGGTGTTCCTGGCCCTGGCGCTCGGCGGGTTCGGGGTGGCGATGGTGTTGTGGGCCAAGCGCTTCATGCCCGAGGGCCCCGACGTCGAGCCTCGGGGCCGCATGGGGTCGACCCCGGAGGAGATCGAGGCCTTCACGGCCGATTTCGAATCGGGCGAGTACGAGCTCGAGCGCCGCAGCCTGCTCACCAAGCTCATGCTCGGTGCCGGCGCGGCGCTCGGTCTCGCAGTGCTGTTCCCCATCCGCTCGCTGGGGCCGAGACCAGGGGAGTGGATGGTGCGCTCGCCGTTCCGTCGCGGGATGCGCCTGGTCGACGAGACCGGCAACCCGGTGCGTCCGGAGGACCTCCGCGTCGACGGCGTGCTGACCGTGTTCCCCGAGGGTGATCTCGCTGACGAGTATGCGCAGACCATGCTCATCAAGCTGGACCCAGGCCGGACCTTCACCCCGAGACCTGGCCGGGAGAGCTGGACGGTCGACGGCCTGGTGGCGTACTCGAAGGTGTGCACCCATGTCGGCTGCCCGGTCGGTCTCTACGAGGCGCGGTTCGGGCAGTTGCTCTGTCCCTGCCACCAGTCGACCTTCGACGTGTACCAGGGAGCGAAGCCGGTGTTCGGACCGGCGACCACATCGCTGCCGCAGCTTCCCCTCGGTGTCGACGACGAGGGGTACCTGATCGCCGAGGGCGGGTTCTCCGATCCGATCGGGCCGGGGTTCTGGAACCAGGACCGCCAGTGGGAGCGCGGCTCGTGAACGAGGGTGGGCTCCCATCGGCGCGAACCCGTGCCGGGCGCCTGGCGCGGTGGGTCGACGACCGGGTGGGGGTGGCGCGCGCCGGGCGGAGCACGCTGCAGAAGGTGTTCCCCAACCACTGGTCGTTCCTGCTCGGCGAGATCGCCCTCTACTCGTTCGTCGTGCTCGTCATCACCGGCGTCTTCCTCACGTTCTTCTTCAAGGCAAGCACCGAACCGGTGACCTACGACGGCAGCTACGAGCCGCTCCAGGGGGTCGAGGTGTCGCAGGCCTACAAATCGACCCTCGATCTCAGCTTCGACGTCCGTGCCGGGCTGGTGATGCGTCAGATGCACCACTGGGCGGCCCTGGTGTTCGTCGCCGCGATCGTCGTGCACCTGGCCCGGGTGTTCTTCACCGGAGCGTTCCGCCGCCCTCGGGAGCTGAACTGGGTGATCGGGATCACCCTGCTGCTGCTCGGCATCGTCAACGGCTTCGCTGGCTACTCCCTCCCCGACGACCAGCTCTCCGGCACGGGTGTCCGCATAGCGTACTCGGTGCTGCTCTCCGTACCCTTCATCGGTCCGTGGGCTGCGTCGCTGCTGTTCGGAGGGGGGTTCCCCGGCGAGGACATCATCCCGAGGCTGTTCGCCATCCACATCCTCATCGTCCCGGTGATCATCACCGGGCTACTCGTGCTCCACCTCGGTCTGCTCGTCCGGCACAAGCACACGCACTTCCCGGGCAAGGGTGCGCGGGACGACAACGTCGTGGGCGAACGACTCTGGCCCACCTATGTCTTCAAAGCGGGTGGGCTGTTCTTCCTGGTGGGCGCCGTGCTCGCCGCACTGGGTGGCCTGGCGCAGATCAACCCCGTGTGGATGTGGGGCCCCTACCAGACCCAGAACGTCAGCTCTGCCTCCCAGCCGGACTGGTACATGGGCTGGCTCGAAGGCGCTTTGCGCCTCATGCCCAACTGGGAGTGGCGGGGCTGGGGCTACCAGATCCCGAACCCGTTCTGGGCGGCGGTGTTGCTACCCGGGGTCACCTTCACCCTGCTCTACCTCTGGCCCTGGATCGAAGCCCGGGTCACCGAGGACCGTCGGGCGCACCACGTGCTCGATCGGCCGCGTGACCGACCGGTGCGCACCGCCCTCGGCGCGGCCACGCTGTCCTTCTACACCGTCCTGGGTTTCGCCGGTTCGAACGACGTCCTCGCGATCGCGTTCGATCTGTCACTCAACGCCGTCCTGGTGGCGTTCCGGGTCCTACTGTTCACGGTGCCTCCGGTCGTGGGGGTGGCCACCTACCGGGTCTGCAAGGAGCTACAGCGGCGGGACGGTCCCGCTGCCGGCGAGTCGCCCGGTGACCGGGTGGCAGGTCCCGGACAGCTCGGGCCGGGAGACCAGGCCGCCGCGGAACCGGTGCCGTAGCATCGGGTCGTGAGCCAGTTCCGCGTCGGTGCGGTGGTGCGAGGCCCCCAGGGTGAGCTGGGCAAGGTCGACGCCCTGATCGTCGATCCGACCAGCCGCCGGGTCACGCACCTCGTGGTGCTGCGCCACCGCCTCGGTCCGCGGGTGCTGGTGCCCGAGCGCGCGGTCCTCGACGCGACGCCTGAGGTCGTGTCGGTCAGCCTGGACGACGCCGGGGTCGAGCAGTGCGACCAGTTCGACGAGCCCAGCTACGACCGGCCCGATCCGGCGGTCACGTACGACGAGCTGGCGCTGGATCCTGGCTCCTACTTCCTCGAGCCGTACGTGTCCCCCATCGAGGGTTGGGCCCTCGCCGAGCACGAGCGCATCCCGAAGGGTGAGGTGTCGATCAGGCGCGGCGACGACGTCGTCGCGTCCGACGGGTCGAGGCTCGGGCAGGTCGACGAGTTCCTCGTGGATCCGGCCGACGGGCACATCACGCACATCGTCCTGCGCCAGGGTCACGTCTTCCGCCACGACGACGACGTGCTGATCCCCGTGGGCTCGGCCCGTTTCGACGAGGGTCAAGTGGTGCTGGACCTGGACGCGGCCGCGGTGGACGCTCTCCCGAAGATCCCCGTCCAGCGGCATCGCCACGTGGAGACAGATCGAGCACGAGAGTGAGACCGCTCCGGCCACCCGGCCGGGAGCGAGACAGGAGGCCCGATGGCAGAGACACCGGACATCAGCAAACTGCAGGACCAGGTCTTCGAGTTGGTGCGCCGCAGCCAGGAGGCCATCCTCGACGCCGGCCGCTCCTTCGCGGACAACCTGGCATCGGTCGCACCGGGTGACCGTGAGGCGATCGACAAGTTGCTCGATGACGCCTTCGAGTTCACCGAGCGGGTGCTCAAAACCCAGCGAGAGCTCGCGAAGTCCGTGGTGCAGGCGGTCACCGGTCCGCTCACCGGGGGGGCGAGCGGAGCTGAAGGGGAGTCCGGCGACTCCGGCGACGACGGCGGCGAGTGAGGCCCGCCGACCTCCACGTCCCCGACGGCTCCGGCGCGTCCGAGGCGCTCGCTCGCACGACCGACCTCGGTGTCGTCGCCCATCCGGACGATCTCGAGCTACTGGCCATGGCGGCCATCGGCCAGTGCGCGGCGGACGAGCACCGGTGGTTCACGGGCATCGTGTGCACCGACGGCGCTGGCTCGACGCGATCGGGCCAGGCGGCGGGGTTGACCGACCGCGAGCTCATCGCGGCGCGGCGCGAGGAGCAGATCCGCGCCGCCGACCTCGGCGGCTACTCCGCCGTCGCCCTCCTCGGCCGTCCGAGCGGTCACGTGCGCTCACCGGACGGGTTCGAGTCGCTGGTCGGCGAGCTGGCGGCGCTGCTGGAGCAGACCCGCCCGGTCAACGTGTACACGCACAACCTCGCCGACAAGCACCCCACCCACGTGGCGGTCGGGTGTGCCGTGGTGCGCGCCATTCGCTCACTGGCACCGCAGCAGCGGCCGGCGCGCCTGGTGGGCTGCGAGGGATGGCGTGATCTCGACTGGCTCGACGACCACGAGAAGGTCCGGCTCGATGTCACCCCGTTCGCGGAGCTCGCCGAGGGTCTGGTGGCCGTGTTCCGCACCCAGATCGAGGGTGGGAAGCGCTTCGATCTGGCCGCGGCGGGTCGGAGGCGGGCAAATGCGGTGTTCGACGATCCCCGGGAGCCCGATGCCTGCGACGAGGTGACTGTGGCGATGGACCTCGCGCCGCTGATCGTGAACGACGATCTCGACCCAGTCGCCTACGTCACCAGCGCGATCGACCGGTTCCGTGCCGACGTCGATCGCAGACTTCGGCAGTACTTCGCCTGACCTGCGCTACGCCCCCGAACTGTTCATGGATCCGCGGCTCATCAGCGCGCGTCGGTGAACAGAATGGGAAGCGTGGTGCCTCGACGGTTCGTGCCTCGACGTGTCCTGGCGGTGCTGGCGCGGCCAACGATCTCAGGTCTTTCGGGACGAGGGACGGTTCCAGAGTCGCACCCCCCGATGCTCGTGCTCCCAACCGAGGACCGACAACGTCGCGGTCTCGAGTGGGAAGCGTCGCCCCTCCCGCGGCGGGAGCTCGCACCAGCAGGCGGCGAGCACCCGCAAGATGTGACCGTGGGCGAAGAGCGCCACGTCTCCGCCGGCGCCGAGCGCGCGGTCGATCACCCGTCGGGCCCGCTCGGCGACGTCCTCGAGGCGTTCACCACCGGGGATGGGCCCGGTCCAGACGGTCCAGCCGGGTACGCGCTGGCGGATCTCGGCCGTGGTCAGGCCCTCGTAGTCTCCGTAGTCCCATTCGCGAAGGTCCGTCGTGGTGACCGCTCGGTCCAGGTAGCCCGCCGCGGCGCAGGTCTCCTGCGCCCGGCGGAGCGGGCTCACGAGTACCAGGGCGAACGGTCGCCCGGCGAGCAGATGGGCGACGCCGTCGGCTTGGCCGCGCCCGGTGTCGTTGAGTGGGAGGTCGGTGCGGCCGGTGTGGCGGCCACTCACGCTCCAGTCGGTCGCGCCGTGCCGGACCAGGTACACCTCGGGGCGGCCGTCTTCCATCAGCGCGACGCCGCCGGCGGCTCCCCCGGCCAGCGGCCGTACCCGTGTACCAGCGCCTCGGCTGCCGGCGGTCCCCACGACCCCCGCGGGTACACCGCGGTCGGTGGGCGGTGGGTCAGGATCGGCTCCACGATCCGCCAGGACTCCTCGATGGAGTCCTCCCGGGCGAACAGCGTCGGGTCTCCCGCCATCGCCTCCTCGATGAGCAACTCGTACGGCTCGGGGCCGACGTCGGTCCACAGCTGCTCGGGCGGCGCGATGGTGATCGGTCGGGGGGTCATCTGCTCGCCGGGCACCTTCTGGAGCATCGTGACCGCGGTGAAGCTGTTGGGCTTCACCTCGATGCGGATGGTGTTCGGCGGCAGCTCGTCTTTGTGGCGCGGCATCCACAAGGGCACCGGGGGCGAGTGCAGCTCCACGGTCATCTCGGTGACGGTCTCGGCCAACGCCTTCCCGGCGCGCAGGAAGAACGGCACCCCGTGCCAGCGGGGCGAGTCGATGTCGAGCCGGAACGCACCGAAGGTCTCGGTGTCGGATCCCGGTCGAACGCCATCCACCTCGAGATAGCCCTCGTACTGGCCGCGGACGTAGTGGCCGGGATCCACGGGGCGAGCCGCGGCGAGGGCCTTGGCCTTCTCGTCGCGCAACGCGCGGCTGCTCTCGTTCACGGGCTGTTCCATGGCCACCAGCGCGACCATCTGCAGCAGGTGGTTCTGCATCACGTCGCGTAGTGCGCCCACGCCGTCGTAGAACCCACCCCGGTCCTCCACCCCGAACGCCTCGGCCATGGTGATCTTCACCGACCGGACGTACGACCGGTTCCACAGCGGTTCGAGGATGGTGTTGGTGAAGCGAGTTATGAGCAGGTTGCGCATCGACTCCTTGCCGATGAAGTGGTCGATCCGGAAGATCGCGCTCTCCGGGAAATGCTCGTGCAGGATGTCGTTGAGCTCGATGGCGCTGGCGAGGTCGCGCCCGAAGGGCTTCTCGACGATGAGCCGCGCCCCCTCGGCGAGCCCCGCAGCAGCGAGGCTGCTGGCCACGGTGGCGAACATCGAAGGAGGGATCGCGAGGTGGAAGATGGGGTGGCGGGCACCGCCGACGGCCGCGCGGAGCCGGGCGAACGTGTCGGGATCCTGGTAGTCGCCGGACACGTATCGCATGAAGGAGGCAAGGCGGTCGAACACGGCCTGGTTCCAGTGCCCACCCTGCTCACGCACGGCCTGCTCGGCGCGTGCCCGCAGGTCGTCGTCGGTCCAGCGGTCGAGGGCGACCCCGATGACCGGGACGTCGAGCAGGCCCCGGGCAGCCAGGCGGTAGATGGCCGGGAAGAGCTTCTTGTGGGCGAGATCACCGCTGGCGCCGAACATCACCAGTGCGTCCGAGCGTGGTCGGTTCGCGTCGGGTTCCCCACGAGGCATGCGGGAAACGTAGCGGTGGTCCCTGGTTCCGTGTCGGCCGGGACGATCGGTGAGGTGGCAAGCTGACCGGGCATGCCGTCGCTGATCGAGGACTACGCCATCATCGGTGACACCGAGACGGTCGCCCTGGTCGGTCGTGACGGGTCCATCGACTGGTTCTGCGCGCCTCGCTTCGACAGCGCTGCCTGCTTCGCGGCCCTGCTCGGTGATCGCCACCACGGTCGCTGGCTCCTCGCGCCGCATGACCGGCCGTCGAGGGTCGATCGCCGGTACCGGGGCGACACGCTGGTGCTCGAGACGGTGTTCACCACGCCCACCGGGCAGGTGGCAGTCATCGATTTCATGCCCGTCCGGCGTCGCGGCGTCGAGTTGGTGCGGATCGTCGAAGGCCGCTCGGGGACGGTCAGGATCGACCTGGAGCTCATCGTTCGCTTCGACTACGGCGCCATCGTCCCGTGGGTGCGAGCCATCGAGGGGGGTAGGGTCGCGATCGGCGGTGCCGACGGGCTGGTGCTGCGCACGCCGGTGGAACTCGAAGGTCGGGACCTCGACACGGTCGCCTCTTTCGACGTGAGCAGCGGTGACCGGGTGCCGTTCGTGATGCAGTGGTTCCCGTCGCACGAGGCGGTTCCCGAACCGATCGACGCCCTGGTAGTCCTCGAGGACACCGAACGCTGGTGGCAGGTCTGGTCCGCTCGCTGCGCCTACGAGGGTGACTACGCGGATGCGGTGATGCGTTCACTCATCACGCTCAAGGCCCTCACACACGCCCCGACCGGCGGGGTGGTCGCGGCGGCGACGACGTCGCTTCCTGAGTACCTGGGTGGGGTGCGCAACTGGGACTACCGCTACTGCTGGCTGCGCGATGCGACGTTCACGCTCTCGGCGCTGAGTGAGGCGGGATACGCGAGCGAAGCGGTGGCGTGGAGCGAATGGCTGCGCCGGGTCATCGCCGGTAGCCCCGACAAGATGCAGATCATGTACGGGATCGGTGGGGAACGCCGCCTGGTCGAGACGGTCATCGACTGGTTGCCCGGCTACGAAGGCTCCGCCCCGGTTCGGATCGGGAATGCGGCCAGCGGGCAGTTCCAGCTCGACGTCTACGGCGAGGTCATGGACATGTTCCTGCACTCGCACGCCTGCCTCGGCAACGAGCTGCCGCCGGACGCCTGGGATCTGGCCCGCATGCTGGTGGAACACGTGCGCGAGGTCTGGACGGAACCAGACGACGGGATCTGGGAGGTGCGAGGGCCGCGCCGGCACTTCGTGCACTCGAAGGTCATGGCCTGGGTGGCCATCGATCGGTGGATCCATCTGTGCGAGCTGAGCGCACGAGCAGGGAGCCGGCCGCACCTGCCGGACCTGTCGCGTTGGATGCAGTTGCGGGACGACATGCACCGTGAGATCTGCGAGAAGGGATACGACCCCGCGGTGGGGGCGTTCACCCAGTACTACGGCTCGAGCGAGCTGGATGCGAGCTGCCTCATGCTGGCGCTGGTGGGTTTCCTGCCCGCGACCGATCCGCGCATCGTGGGCACGGTGGAGGCGATCCAGCGTGAGCTGCTCGTCGACGGCTTCGTGCGCCGTTATCGCACCGAGGCGATCCACGACGCCGGCGACACCGGCGGGTCCGGTAAGGCCGATGCATCGACGACGACGGTCGACGGGCTCCCACCGGGCGAAGGCGCCTTCCTCCTCACCACCTTCTGGTTGCTCGACAACCTGGTGCTCCTCGGCCGCGTGGCGGAGGCCCGGACGGGCTTCGAGCGGTTGCTGGCTCTTCGCAACGACGTGGGCCTGCTGTCCGAGGAGTACGACGTCGAGGACAGCCGCCAGTTGGGCAACTTCCCCCAGGCCTTCTCGCACGTGGGACTCATCCTCACGGCTCACAACCTCACCGGTCAGGGCACCGGTCCGGCTCACCATCGTGCGCTGCGGCATCCTCACTGCGCTTCGGTAGCGCGCTGAGAGCCTCCCGCCGGGGTCGTGGCTGCCGGTGGGCGCTTGGTGACGGTGCCGTTATCATGAGGCCACGCCGGCGCTGCGGCGCCGTCCGGGTCCAAGGGGGAGGCAGATGTCGGATCGGGAACTCATCGGGCGTGACGAAGCCAACGATGTGGACGCCATCGTCACCGCTGCGCTCCAGCACCCCTACGTCGGTTCGGTGCACGTGGTGCGCGACAACGCGGATGCCATCTTCACCTGGGACTACGAGAAGGGCGCCCGGCCCGGCCTCCACAAGCTCTACGAGAAGGCCAAGAACGCCCAGTGGAACGGGGAGACGGATCTCCCCTGGGACACCGACGTCGACCAGGAGGCCCTGACGGTCCAGGTCGCGGGCGCCGAGCCGAACTGGGAGTTCGCCGGCCTCGACGTCACCGGCACCCCGCTGGAGAAGTGGACCAGCAAGGAGTGGATCCGCTGGAACATCGAGCAGCAGAACTGGACGCTGAGCCAGTTCATGCACGGTGAGCAAGGGGCCCTGCTCTGCACGGCCAAGATCGTCGAGACGGTGCCGTGGATCGATGCGAAGTACTACGCGGCCACGCAGGTGATGGACGAGGCTCGCCACGTCGAGGTCTTCGCCAAGTACCTGGACACGAAGCTCTCGGGCCATTACCCCCTGAACGCCCATCTCGGGATGCTGCTCGACGACATCCTCGAGGACAGCCGCTGGGACATGACCTACCTGGGCATGCAGATCATGGTCGAAGGCCTGGCGCTGGCCGCGTTCGGCTTCATGCACGCCCTCACCCCCGAACCGCTGCTCAAGCAACTCCTCCGCTACGTGATGAGCGACGAAGCCCGCCACGTGGCCTTCGGGGTGCTGTCGCTCAAGGAGTACTACGCGGAGCTCTCCGATGCCGAGCTGCGGGAGCGACAGGAGTTCGCGTTCGAGGCTGCGCTGCGGATGCGGGATCGGCTGCTCGCGGTCGAGGTGTGGGACCGCATGGGCATCGACCCTCGGTTGGCGATCGGTCGCTTCAAGGGTGATCGGCTGGAAGACCCCTTCCAGCTCATGCTCTTCTCGAAGATCGTGCCCAACTGCAAGAAGCTCGGGCTGCTCGATGCTGGTGGCGGTTGGCTGCGGGACCGCTTCACCGAGATCGGCGTCATCCAGTTCGAGGACTGGGTCGACACCACCAACGAGTACGAGTCGCTCGACGAGCTCGCCAAGGATCGCGCCGCAGCCGCCTCGCGGCCGGCCTGAGCGTTCAGTACCGTTCCTCCGCACGCTCGTAGAGGTGGATCGGCACCGCAGTCACAACGGTGTTCGGCCGCATGCGCAACCTGGTGCGCAACACGAGCGCGCTCTGGTTGTGGAGAAGCTGCTCCCACCAGTGGCTCAGGACGAACTCGGGCACCACGACCGTGATGATGTCGTCGGGCCACTCCCGATCGAGCTCGTCGATGAACGCCATCACCGGCCCCGCCAGTTCCCGGTAGGGGGAGTAGATGGTGCGTAGCTCAACCGGGATGTCGTATTCCTCCCACTGTTTCTGGAGGCGCTGTTGCTGCTCCTCGTCGTGGACGACGGTGACCGCCATCAGCCGGTCGGGCGCGAGGGATCGCGCATAGGTGATGGCATCGAGCACCCCGCGATGCACCTGGCCGACCAGGACGATGACGGTGTGGCGGTGGCGCTTCGAGCGGTAGCCCTCGGGGACCGAGATGGCGGTGGCGACCCGCACGTAGTGGCGGTGGATGGCCCTGAACATCGTGACGATGATCGGGATCAGCAGCACCGGGATCCAGGCGCCGATCGCGAACTTCGACACCACCACGACCAGGAGCACCACGAACGTCGCCAGGGCGCCGACCGCATTGATCACCTGGTTCCGTCGCCATCCCTTTTCGCGCACCCGCCGGTGGTGGAGCACCATGCCCGCTTGCGAGAGTGTGAAGCCCGTGAAGACCCCGACGGCATAGAGGGGGATCAGGGCGCTGGTGACGCCACCGAAGGCCACGATCAGGATGCCCGCCACCAGGGCGAGCAGGATGATGCCGTTCGAGAAGACCAGCCGGTCCCCGCGGTTGGTGAGCTGCCGGGGGAGGTAGCCGTCACCCGCGATGATCGACGACACCCGCGGGAAGTCCGCGAAGGCGGTGTTGGCCGCGAGGATCAGGATGGCGAAGGTCGAGAACTGGAGCACGTAGTACAAGACGTTGCCCAGGTCCCCGATGCTGCTCGGCCCGTCGAGGTAGAGGTAGCGGCCCATGATCGACAGGAGGGTCTCCTCCTCGCTCACCGTGGGCTTGAGGTTGTGAGCCACTACGGACAATCCCATGAATGCCGTACCGAGGATGAGCCCCATCGCGATCAGGGTCGTCGCAGCGTTGTGCGACTCGGGCTTCTTGAAGGCGGGGACACCGTTGGAGATGGCCTCGATACCGGTCAGGGCCACCGCACCCGAGGAGAAGGCGCGCAACAGCAGGAGCATGCCAAGGCTGCTGAACATCGGGAGGCCATCGGAGCCGATGGCGGTCCCGTGCTGTCGAGCCAGCTCGACCAGCGAGGAGACGTTCTCCTCCATGGGTGGCAGGTCCCGCAGGAAGATCTCGTAGAGCCCGTAGCCGATCAGCAGGGCGAGGCTGACGATGTAGGTGTAGACGGGCGGCGCGAAGAGCTTGCCGGACTCCTTCGCGCCACGGAGGTTCGCCAGCGTCATCACCGCGATGGCGATGAGGCAGAGCGTGACCCGGTACGGGAGCAGCTCGGAGAACGCGGAGGTGATGGCGGCGATCCCCGCCGACACCGAGACCGCGACCGTCAGGATGTAGTCGACGAGCAGCGACGCGCCGGCGACGAGCGAGGGGAGCACACCGAGGTTCTCCCGGCTGACGACGTACGAGCCGCCTCCACTCGGGTAGGCGTAGATCGTCTGCCGGTAGCTGGTGATCACGATCGTCAGCAGGAGGGCGACGACGAGGGAGATCGGCACCAGGCTGTTCAGGGCGACCATGCCGACCACGGGAACCAGGACCAGCAGGATCTCCTCCGTCGCGTAGGCGGTGGAGGAGATGGCGTCCGACGCGAACACCGTCAGCGCGGTCGGCCGACCGAGGCGGGTGTGCGCCTCCTCGGTGCTCGCGATGGGAGGACCGACGATCAGGCGTTTGAGAGCTGAGTACATCGGCGCTCCGCGTGGGTCTTCCGGTCACCGCCGTCCGGGGGTCGTCGGCAATCTACGCCCGGTCGGGCGCCGGCAGGAAAAGTCGTAGCCGGCCGAGTTCGCGGTCGGTTAGGCCGCCAGGGTGGAGCACCACGAGGGCGGGGCTTAGGATGCGCCGGCGTGCCATCGCCCGGCGGTGCGGGCGTGGCCACCGGAGGAGGTAGCCGTGCACGTTGTGGTCGTCGGATGCGGGCGAGTGGGGTCAGGATTGGCCGCGGCGCTCGAGGACGAGGGCCATTCGGTCGCCGTCGTGGACCGCCGTCCGGAGGCGTTCACCCGGCTCCCGGAGGGGTTCCGCGGCGCCACCGTCGTCGGGGTCGGGTTCGACCGGGAGCGGCTACAGCGAGCCGGCATCGAACGGGCGGGCGCGGTGGCGGCGGTCACGAGCGGTGACAACTCCAACATCGTCGTGGCCAGGGTGGCCCGGGAGGCGTTCGGCATCGAGCGGGTGGTGGCCCGCATCTACGACCAGCGGCGCGCCGCGATCTACGAGCGGCTGGGCATCCCCACCGTGGCCACCGTGCAGTGGACGATCGACCGGGTGCTACGTCGTGTGCTTCCCGATTCGCCGAACGTCGAGTGGGTCGATCCGTCGGCCAGCGTGTGCCTCGTGGAGCGTTCGGTCCCCGAGGCGTGGGCAGGTCAACCGGTCGCAGCACTCGAGGTGCCTGGGTCTGCCCGGATCACGGCCGTGACCCGCCTGGGCAAGGCGATGCTCGGGGAATCGGGCTTCGTGCTCCAGGACGGCGATGTGGTGTGGGCGACCTGTGCCGGCGACGGCATCGACCGGTTCGACGAGCACCTCGAAGCCGGGCCGAATGGAGGTGGCCGGTGATGCGGGTGGTCATCGCGGGTGGGGGGAACGTGGGCACCTACATCGCTGGGGAGCTGCACCGGGCGGGCCACGAGGTGCTGATCGTGGAGGTCGACCCCCGCCGAGTCGATCAGGCCCGCTCCGCCGGTGAGCCGGCGGGCGTCGAATGGCTCCAGGCCGACGCCTGCGAGATCTCCGAGCTGGTCCGGGCCGAGCCGGGTCGCGCGGACGTGGTGGTGGCGGTCACGGGCGACGACGAGGACAACCTGGTCATTTCCCTGCTGGCCAAGCAGGAGTTCGGCGTGCCCCGTGTCGTGGCCCGCGTCAACAACCCCTCCAACGAGTGGTTGTTCAACGAGAGTTGGGGGGTGGACCTCTCGGTCTCCACGCCGCACCTGCTCACGGCGCTGGTCGAGGAGGCGCTCACGGTAGGGAGCCTGGTACGCCTGCTGTCGTTCGCCGGCGGCCGGGTCCGTTTGTCCGAGGTCACCCTGGCCGACGTCTCACCGGCTTGTGGGAAGGAGATCGTCGATCTGGACCTGCCCCGCGACTCCACGGTCGTCGCGGTCCTCCGCCAGGATCACGTGGTGGTGCCACGGGGTGACACCACGTTGTACGCGGGAGACGAAGTCGTGGTGCTGGTGACGGACGAGAGCGAAGCTCAGGTTCGCCAGGTGCTCATCGGCACCTGAGCGTGCTCGTGGCCGCCTGCCGGAGCGGCTGGGGTCACAGCAAGGTGTAGGCCGGGTTGAGCAGCACCAGCCGGCCCCGCTCGGTGCGAGCCACCCCCTCCAGGACCATGCCGCGCCCGAGGGTGACGCCGTGGAGAACCTTGCGGCCGGTGAACACTCCCGTGGCCCGGCCGGTGCCGTCGCTGATGGTGACCTCAACGGCCGGGGAGCCAGCGCGTGGGACCAGGCGCGACTCCTGGATCTCCCCGCCCACCCGCACCGGCTCGCGCAGCGGGGCCTCCCCGATCGGTGTGAGGCCCAGACCCTGGTAGCGCTCCTGCAGGCGGGCCTGGTCGAGCTGCTGGACGCTGGCGGTGAGGCGTTGGCGGATCTTCGAGACCGAGGGCACGGCGGCCAGCGTGCCACGCCCGCCGGCACCGGTCACACCGGACCGGTGCTCAGGTTGTCGTCTTCGCCGGGTCCTGCGAGACTGTCGAGCAGCGAGGGGAGTACCCCGACACGGATCCGTCGTCATCACGGCCGACCGGCACGTCGCTGCCGATTGCCCGGCGGTTCCGGCCCCCAGCGGGTGGGAGAGACCTCCGGTCGATCAACGAACGCGAGACCGGAGACGAACCTGCGTGACCGTGCCCACGCTCCGCGCTGCTGACCGCGAGATCCACGCCCTCGACGCTGCGGCGGTGGCCTCCGCGCTCGGGGTCGACCTCGGCACCGGGCCCAGCAACGCCGAAGTCGATCGCCGCCGCGCCGCGGTGGGGCCGAACCGCCTCGACGAGCCGGCGGTACGTCCCGCGTGGTTGCGGTTCCTCGACCAGTTCCGCAGCGGCATCGTCTACATCCTCGTCGTGGCCGCGGTCGTCGCCGGTGCAGTTGGGGACCTCAAGGACCCGATCGTCATCGGAGCGGTCCTCGCCCTGAACGCCGTGCTCGGCTACGTCCAAGAGGCCAAGGCGAGCTCCGCCATGGCGGCACTGAAGAAGATGCTGGTGACCCGAGTTCGGGTGCGGCGCGACGGCCAGGTGCGGGAAGTCGACGCCGAGGAGCTGGTCCCCGGGGATGTGGCGCTCCTCGAGGCGGGTGATCGTGTCCCGGCCGACGGCCGGGTGGTGGTGGCGGTGAACGCCGCGGTGGACGAGTCTGCGCTCACCGGCGAATCGACACCGGTCGACAAGCAGACCGCGCCCCTGCCCGAGGGGGACGTCCCGGTCGCCGATCGGAGCAACTGCGTGTTCATGAACGCCACCGTGGTGCGGGGCCGCATCGAGATGGTGGTCACCGAGACGGGCATGCGCACCGAGATCGGCCGCGTCGCAGCGCTGCTGCGGGTCGGGGAGCCGCCACCCACCCCGTTGCAGCGTCAGCTCGACGCGCTCAGCCGGAGGCTGGCGCTCATCGCCATCGTCGCCGTGAGCGCGGTGTTCGCCCTTCGTATCGCTCAGGGTGACGCCTTGGGCGACGCGGCGCTGGGAGCGGTGGCGCTCGCGGTGGCCGCCATCCCCGAAGGGCTGCCGGCGGTGGTGACCGTCACCCTCGCGCTCGGTGTGTCGCAGATGGCCAGGCAGGGTGCGATCGTCAAGCGCCTGCACTCGGTGGAGACGCTGGGCTCGACGTCGGTGATCTGCACGGACAAGACCGGCACGCTCACCCTCAACCGGATGACCGTTCGAGAGGTCGTGGCTGAGGACCAGCCGCACGCGTTGCTCCTCGGCGCGCTGTGCAGTGACGCATCGATCACCGACGGTCAGACCATCGGCGAGCCCACGGAGGCCGCCATCCTCGAGGGGGCCGCGGCCCGTGGTATCGACGTCGCGGCCGAGCGCGCCCGCTGGCCCCGCGTCGGCGAGTTGCCGTTCGACTCGGGTACCAAGTTCATGGCCACGTACCACCTCCAGCCAGGCGCCGGGTCGGTGACCCTGGTGGTCAAGGGAGCACCCGACGTGTTGCTCGAGCGTTCCTCGTCGAGTCCGGGCCAGCGCGAGCGGGTGCTGGATGACCACGCGCGGCTCGCGGCCGAGGGCCTTCGAGTCCTGGCGGTGGCCACCAGGTCGCTCCCTGCGTCGGAGGTGCTCGATGACGGTGGCGCGGTGGCCGACCCCAGCCGATGGGTGGAGGACGGTCTCGAGGTCGTCGGGCTGTACGGCATCGTCGACCCGCCACGTCCCGAAGCGAAGGACGCCGTCGCCCGCTGCCAGCGCGCCGGTATCGACGTCAAGATGATCACCGGCGACCACGCCTCGACCGCGGGAGCCATCGCCGGGGAGCTGGGGATCAGGGGTCGGGTGGTGACCGGCGTCGAGCTGTCGGCGATGTCCGACCAGGAGCTGGCACGGTCGATCGACGGCATCGGCGTGTGCGCCCGGGTGTCACCCGAGCACAAGGTCCGCGTGGTGGAGGCCCTGCAGGCCAACGATCGGGTCGTGGCCATGACCGGCGACGGGGTGAACGACGCCGCGGCCCTCCAGCGGGCGGACATCGGTGTGGCCATGGGCATCACGGGCACGGAGGTGACCAAGGACGCCGGCGACATGGTGCTCACCGACGACAACTTCGCCACCATCGTCGGCGCCGTGGAGCGAGGTCGGGCCATCTACGACAACATCGTGAAGTTCGTGCGCTTCCAGGTCACGACGAACCTCGGTGCGATCAGCACCATCCTCGGTGCCAGCCTGCTCGGACTGCCCGTGCCCTTCACCCCGATCCAGGTGTTGTGGGTGAACCTGATCGCCGACGGCCCGCCCGCCATGACCCTCGGGGTGGACCCAGCCGACCGTGACGTGATGGCGCGGGCCCCGAGGCCCGTCGGGGCGGCCATCCTCGACCCGCGGCGGGTCGCCCGGTTGGTCTTCCTCGCCCTGGTGATGGCCGCCGGGGTCCTCGGCCTGTATGCCGCCGCCGAGCCCCGATGGGGTCGAGCGGTGGCGCTGACCATGACCTTCACGACGTTCGTGTTCTTCCAGATGTTCAACGTCTTCAACGCTCGCCGCGAGGAGCGCAGCGTGTTCAGCCGGTATTCACTGGCCAACTGGCGGCTGTGGGCCAGCGTCGGGATCGTCGTCGTCCTGCAGCTGCTCGCCGTGCGTTGGGGGCCGCTGCAGAGCCTGTTCGCCACGGAGACCCTCACCGCAGGCCAGCTCCTGCTCTGCGCCGCCGTGGCGTCGACCGTCATCTGGGCCGAGGAAGCCCGCAAGCTCACCATCCGACTCGCCAGGAGGACCGCACGATGAGATGTCCCGCCGGATGCGACGCCACGCTCGTGATGGCCGAGCGGCAAGGGATCGAGATCGACTACTGCCCGAGCTGCCGCGGCGTCTGGCTCGACCGCGGGGAGCTCGACAAGATCATCGAGCGCAGTCACACCGCCGGCGCGCCGACCTCGCCTTCGGCGGGCGCACCGCTCCCACCACCACCGCCCGCGACGGGATGGCGGGAGCCGTACGTAACCACCCGACCCTACGGTGCACCGGGGTCGCCGCCGCCGGGCTATGGGCGCCGGAAGCGCAGGGGCTTCCTCGATGAGCTGTTTGATTTCTGAGCTGGCCGGCCCTCGGGTCCCACGGTCAGCTCGGTAGCCTGGCGATGGTGCGCGGTTCGCCTTCACCCGCGGGTGACGATCACCACGACGACCACCCGCGCTTCGAGGAGCTGCGCCAGGAGCTCGGCGCGCTCGAAGAGGCTGCCATAGAGGCGGAGCTCGAGACGGGACGGCGTGAGGAGACGATCGAGGAGGCCAAGCGTCACCTCGCCCTGCGTGCTGCCCGGGTCGCCGCAGGTGTGGTCGTGGTGGTGGTCGGGCTGGCGATGCTGGCACTCCCCGGACCGGGCCTGATCACGGTGGCGGCCGGCCTCGCCTTGCTGGCCCAGGACGTGCCGTTCGCCCGCAGGCTGCTGCAGCGGGTGCGGCAACGCCTACCCGAGGACGAGGACGGCAACGTCTCGCCGTACGTCATCGGCGGGAGCGTCCTGCTCGCGGTCGCGGGCTTCGGGGTCAGCCTCTGGTGGGCGTTCTTCCGCTGAGGCTGGCCTGCGCGAGCAGACACGCACCTGCCGCTTAGCATCGCCGCGGTGACGGCGACCGAACGGGTCCACCTGTCGTACCGGCCCGACTACGACGTGAGCCGGGTCCGCGGGTTCTCGGACTGCGTGTTCGCGGTCGCCATCACCCTCGTCGTGCTGTCGTTCGTGGTGCCCGAGCGGGGGATCACCAACGACGAGCTGAGAGGCTTCCTGGTTCACGAGTGGCCTCGCTACCTGAGCTATCTCGGGGCCTTCGTGGTGATCGGCAGTACGTGGATGCTCCATCACCGGCTCTTCGAGGTGATCGTCCGGGTAGACGGACGAGCCTTGTGGATCAACCTGGCGTTGCTGTCGCTGGTCGTGCTGGTCCCGTTTCCGATGCAGCTGCTCGGTCGGTACCACGAGCTGCCCAGCGCGTACGTCGCGTTTAACCTCACCGCGCTCGTGCTGGGTCTGTTCGGCTCGTTGCTGGTGTGGTACACGACCCATCGCCACCGGCTGATCCCGGCGGATCTCGACGAGCGATGGGTTCGCACCTACCGCTGGCAGGCGGCGGTGCTGCCGCTGGGGTTTGCCGTCGCCACCATCGGTTCGGTTTTCGGGATGCCCGGGGCGGCCGTCGGGTGGGTGGTGCTCGGCGTCGGCTGGTTCATCCTTCGGCGCCGGCTCGGGGTGGTGCGGGTGGAGCCCGAGACGCCGGGTCTCACCCGAGCGGGCGAGGAAGAGGAGCCTTTGCGCCGCGCCGAGCAGATCGAGGTGGAGGCCCGGCGCGCCGGCCGGGTGATCCCGTTCGCGGCCGCCTACCTGGAGAGCGGGCGCCTGGAGCGATTGCTCGGGTTCAGTGACAACCTCTACGCCTTCGCCATCACGGTGCTGGTGTTGCACCTGCAACCCCCACAGGGAGCGATCGAGAGCAACGACGATCTCAACCGGTTCCTGGCCGAGATGCTCCATCCCGACCTGATCGGCTACTTCACCGGTTTCGCGGTGGTCGGGCTGCTCTGGCACTTCCACCACCGACAGTTCCTGATCGTCGAGCGCGAGGACGGGTTGCTGCGGGCTGGCAACCTGGTGCATCTCATGTTCGTGGCGGTGATGCCGTTCGCCACGCTCGTGCTGTCTTCCTACGACTCGTATCCCGCGGCCACGATCACCTTCGCCCTGGCGGCCGGGGCGGCCAGCGCCAGCCTGGCCGCACTGTTGTGGTACGTGACGACGGGTCATCGGCTGGTGTCGACGGAGATCCCCACCGGCGAGTTGCGGGAGCGCCGCCTGCTGGCACTCATCCCCCCGGCGGCGTTCGTTTTCTCCGTGCCTGTCGCGTTGGTCGCGCCGACTCAGGCCCAGCTGCTGTGGCTGGGTGCGCTGGCGGGCCTCGGCGTCTACCGCCGGCACGCCGCAAGTCGGGCCGGCTGATCCGGTGGGCTCGCTCTCCCGGTTGACATCAGATGCCGTCGATGTGACACTGGCGAACAGTGTCAGGAAATACGAACAGTGTCAGAAGTGCGAACAATGCTCGCTCCGATCGGGTGGTGGGCCCGCCGCCGGGTGACCGGCAGGGCCGCGGGGTCGAACGCGGACGGTGACGCGGCTGATCCGATCGGCTCGATCGCTGGTCACCTCCAGCGGTTCATCCGGTTCTGCACCGCCGACCCCGTCCGCTACCAGCTCCTGTTCCAGCGCACCATCCCGGGCTTCGAGCCCCCGGCCGAGAGCTGCGCCCTCGCCGTGGAGGTGCTGGAGCAGCGCCACCCCCGGCTCCGCGCCCTCGGGATCCACATGGAAACCGTCATCGACGAGATCGCCCCCGACATCTACCGCATGTCGACCTACGTGCCCGATGCGGGCATGACCTTCAACCAGATCCTCGTGAACGCCGAGGAACCGCTGCTGTTCCACTGCGGGATGCGAGCCCTCTTCCCGAACACCTCGCAGGCCCTCGGCCGGGTGGTGCCGATCGAGCGGCTCCGGTGGATCAGCTTCGGTCACACCGAGGCCGACGAGTGCGGTGCCATGAACCAGTGGCTGGCGGCCGCGCCGCGAGCCGAGGTGGCATTCGGCACCCTGGGCTGCGCGGTGTCGGTCAACGACCTGGCTGATCGCCCGCCCGGTTACTCGCGGACGGGGAGGTGCTGCACCAGGGTGGCAAGTCGCTGCGCTATCTCGTCGCGCCCCCACCTCCTCCATGGGTGGGACGCCGGGGTCTTCTTCGAGGAGGCCACCTCTACCTTGCTCTGCGGCGACCTGTTCACCGCCACGGGCGAGGCGACAGCTCACCCGCCGTGTGTGGCTGATGGCCGCAGCACCCGGCCCGGGCGGGCCCCGGTGTGCTCACCGTCCTCCAGGGTGACCACCCCGTTCACGATGGTGAGCTCGTAGCCCTCGCTGCGCTGCACCCAGCGCCCCGCCCCATGGGGCAGATCGTGGACGAAGGTGGGTGGCGGCATGCGGAGCGCATCGAAGTCGATGACGTTCACGTCGGCGGGCGCGCCCGGCCGGAGCGCCCCCCGGTCGTCGAGCCCGAACAGCGCCGCGGTGTCGGAGGTGATGCGCCGCACCGCCTCCTCGATCGGGAACGCGCCGAGCTCGCGGCACCAGTACGACAGCCACCAGGTCGGTTGTGACGCGTCGAGGATCTGGCCCACATGGGCTCCGGAGTCGGCGAGACCCATGGCCACGGTCGGGCACTCGAGCATCTCGCGCACCGGACCGAGGTCCTGGTTGAGGATGGGCCAGGCGAGCACCAGTGCACCGTTGGTCTCCAGGCACAGGTCCAGGTAGGCCTCGAGCGGGCTCACGCCCCGACGCTCCGCCTCCGCGGTGAGGCTGCGGGCCGGGTCGGCGTCGTAGCGGGCACTGCCGTCGGGGGCGTTCACCACGAAGAACTCCCGCAGGGCACCCGCGCTGGATCTCTCCGCCGCGCCGGCGATGAGGGTGGCCCGGGTGGCGGGATCGCGGAACGCGGCCAGCTTCTCGTCGATCGTGGCACCGGCCAGCCGCTCCCAGCCGGGGTCGTGGTCGAACGGTGTGTGATGGGCCAGACCGAACAACACCCCGATGCCCCGGGCTGTGGTCTGCGGGCGGATCTGGGCGCCGGCGGCGTTCGCGTGCTCGGCGAGGGCGATGGCGAGGCGCCAGTGGTCGCCTTGTGCCCGGGTGTTGGTGAGGTTGAACGTGATGCGGGCGCCGGAGCGCAGGCTGGCCTCGCGCATCCAGGCCAGCTCGCTCTCGACCCGGGGCTCGGCCGGGCCCTCACCGTCGAAGCGGGGCGCGCAGCCGATGATGCCGTGGTGGCGACCCACGACATCGGCCATCACGAGCAGCTCCCGGGGGTGGGCCCAGGTGCCGGGAACGTGGCGGCCGTCGGGCACCGTGTGGCGCAGCGTGCGCGACGTCGAGAACCCGAGCGCTCCGGCGGTCATCGCCTCGTCGAGCGCTCGCACCATGACCGCCAGCTCGGCGTCGGTGGGTGGGCGGTCGTCGAGGGCGTCGTCGCCCATGGCGAAGGAGCGCAGCGCGCAGTGACCCACCAGGCCTCCGACGTTGACGCCGAGTGGCTCGGATCCCAGCCAGTCGAGGTACCCGTCGTAGCCCTCCCAGGTGAAGGGCAGGCCGGCATGGATGGCGGAGGCGGGGATGTCCTCGACGGCCTCCATGAGCTCCGCCAGCCACGGTCCCCAACCGGGCCGCACCGGGGCGAAGGTGACGCCGCAGTTGCCGATCACCACGGTGGTGACCCCGTGCCAGCAGCTCGAGGTGGCGTCGCGGTCCCAGCCGAACTGGGCGTCGAGATGGGTGTGACCGTCGACGAAGCCGGGGGTGACCAGCCGCCCCTCACAGTCGATCACCCGGGCCGCGGAGCCGTCGAGGTGCTTGCCGATGGCGGCGATGCGGTCACCGACGATGGCCACGTCCGCGACCCGGGCTGGCGCGCCCGTGCCGTCGACGACGGTGCCGTTGCGCAGCAGCAGGTCGAAGGTCATGCCGAGCAGCTTCGCGCAGGTGAAGGCGCCCGGCTGGTCGAGCGGGATGCGGGTGGACGGGGACCCCCCCGACACACCCCCCGGCCAGCCGGGCAGGCCAGTCGAGCTCAACCGAGGATCATCTCGGCGAGCTGGGTCGCCTTGTCCGGCGTGGTGCCTCGGAAGATCTCGATGAACCAGTGGTCGTCGCCCTTCGCCGTGAAGACCCGGATGACCGACTGGCCGGTGACGTCCTTGGCGACGAAGGCGCTGTCACCGAGCCCGGCCAGGGCCTCGACCGGGGTGATGGAGTCACGGGTCATCGCCGTGTACTTCTCGGCGGAGATGGTCTCGGCCTGGGCCCCGCCCAGCCCGTTGGCGGTGGTGTAGGCGCAGCTCGGGCCGTTGAACCCGGTCTCGGCACGGCTGCCCGAGGAGACGGGCTTCGCTTCGACGATCTGCTCGCCGAGCAGGCTCGCCACCTCCGCTGCTGTGACCTCGGCGCACAGGTCGCGCGAGCTGGCAGAGGACTCCGACCCGCCGGACGAACCACCTGAGGTTGACGCAGCCGATTCGGCGGTGTTCGAGGACGAGGTCGTGGATGTCGATGACGAGGAGTTGCTCGAGCCCGAGCAGGCGGCGAGCCCGAGCGAGCCGGCGATCAGCAGGGCGAGGGTGCGGGTCTTCACGGTCGGTCCTTTCGTTGCGGGTGCAGGGGTGTGGCCTGGTGCTCGTCGGAGTCCTCCTGCCCGCCGAGCGGCTCCGCGTCGGTGTTCGCCAGCTCGAAGACGTTTGGGATGGGCGCCGGGTCGAGAGCCCGAACCGCGACGTCGAGCATCGCGAGCTCGTCGTCGCTCAGGTCGAGCCCGGCGAGCGCGGTGCTCGGCTCACGGAGGAGGAGCTCCCGGTACGCACGGTCACGCCGGGCGCGGCTCCAGATCGACACCACATCGACCACGGCCCGAGAGGATCACGCCGGAGGCGGCCGGTCATGAGTGGCAGGTACTCAATTCCGGTGCCGGCGGGCGTCGAGCGCCCCACTCAGCTCCCGGCGGGAGCGGATCCCGAGTTTGGCGAACACCCGGTAGAGGTGGTTCTCGACCGTCCGCTCGGAGAGGCAGAGCTGCTCGGCGATCTCCCGGTTGGTGTGCCCGTCGGCGGCGAGGCGGGCCACCTCGCGCTCTCGGCGGGAGATGCGCACTGGTGGCTCAGCCCGCCGGCCCCGGGCCTCAGGCGGCCGATCGAGCGGATCGAGGGCGTCGAGCAGCTCGGTGGCCCGGGTGGCTGCGTTGAGGTGCTGCCGGGAGCGTCCGGTGACCCGGAACGACTCGGACGCCTGTGTCCACGCCTCGGCGGCGAGGATCGGGAGGCCCAGCTCGCCGAAGCGGGCCGCGACGTCAGCCAGGGCTTCCGCGTCGTCGGCGGCGACCGCAGCCAGATGGTCGGCCCGCACCCGGGACAGTCTCGATCCCAACGTCAGTGACCCGACGTGGTCGGATGCGGCTGCGGACTGCGACCGCAGACCCCACCGGGCCAGCAGGTGCAGGCACTCCAGCTCAGCGTGGGTCGCGCCTCCCGCTCGGGCGACCTCCGCTCCGGTGTCCACCGCGGCGAGCGCTCGGTCGAGGTCGCCTTCTCGCCACGCCAGCAGCGCGGCTGCCTGGTGCCAGCGGGGCTCGAGGAGACGGAAGCCGTCGGGACAGATCCCTCGGTGGCGTTCCATCTGGGCGCGGGCGGTGAGCAGGTCGCCCCGCTCCAGGGCCGCGAGCGCGGCCTGGATACCCGCCCAGCGGGCCATCGCCGGGATGTTGGTGTCCCGCCACAGCACGTCGGACTGCCGGGCGGCCTCGAAGGACGCCGTGAGGCGGCCGGCAAGTAGGCCGACCATGGACGACATCAACGTGGACCACGCCCGGGCCTGCCGGGCGGGTTGCCGGACGGCCCCGTAGGTGAGCAGCTCCGAGAACGCCGTGGCCGCCGCGATGTCGCCGTCGACCAGCTCGGCGAACACCATGCTGACCACGTGGACGCCGGCGATCCCCGGGAGGTTCAGCATCGCGACTTGGCAGCGCTCGAAGCCCGCCGCGGCGATCTGCCGCGCCTGCACGGGCTGGTCGGTCGCTGAGAGGGAGGGACCCATCGCTCCGGCGGCGACCGCGGCCACCGCGTCGTTCGGATGCTCGGTCAGCGGGCGGGCCCGGGTGATCGCCCGTGCGCTGTGGCCGTCGAGGGTCTCGAACATGGCGTGCTGGGCGTCGGCGAGGGCCGCGCCGTCGCCGCCGCACGCTCGGGCCCGGTCCAGCAGCTTCAGCGCTGATCCCAGGTCCTGGGTCACCCACCAGCGCAGGCTGGCCCATTCCACGATCACGGATGCGAGCTCGAAGGGTTCGGTCTCACCATCCGCGGCCCGCTCGTACGCTCGGGCCAGCAGGGCTTCGCAGCGGTCGTGCTCGCCGTCCTCGCCCCGGCACCAGCTCGCGAAGGCGGCCACCGAGGGAGGCGCTCCGCGGTCGAAGGCCGCCTCGGCCAGGACTGCGGCGAGATGGGTGTCGCCGACTTCGACCGCGCGCCGGGCGAGCCGCTCGAGGTCCTCGGTGGTGAGGTCGGGGTCGTCGGGGCCGGCGTCGACGACCCAACGGGCGATGCGTAGGTCGAAGCCGGGGGGCATCGAAGGTGCGTGCACCGCGGTGCGCACGAGCCGGCGGCTGATGCGCAGGCGGGCCAGGGCGGACAGACCGTTACGCACCACCTCGCCGTACAGCGGGTGGGCCAGATCGACCGTCACCGAACCAGCGGTGATCCGCGAGCCCACCAGCGCGTCCCGCTCCAGCCGGGCCATCACCTCGGGGTCGATCAGGTCCGCGGCCAGGTCCGAAGGGATGCTGCCGGACACCGCCAGCAGCTCCACGGCTTCCCTGGCGGTGTGGTCGAGGCTGCCCAGCCGGGCGGTGATGAGGTCCTGGAGGGTCGGGGTCTCGATCAGGCGGCCACGAAGGTGCCACACCCCGTCGTCGTGGGCGATGGCGCCGCCGGTGATCGATCCGGCCAGCAACTCCCGCAAGTAGAGGACGTTGCCCGCCGCGGATCGCAGCAAGACCTCCGCGGTCCCTCGCTCGACCATCCCGCCGAGGGCGGCGTTCATGAGTGAGATCAGGTCGTCGTCGGCGAGCTCCCCGAGGTCGATCAGCTCGACCGGCCCGGTGGCCCAGAGGCGCTCCAGCGAGGCAGGGGCGGGCTCGTCACGCCGCACGGTGAGCAGCACGGTGGCCCATCCGCTGATCGCCGCGAGCTGCACGAGACCGGCGGAGACCGGGTCGAGGAGGTGGGCGTCGTCCACCGCCAGGATCGGGGATGAGCCGTGACTGGCTCGCAGGAGCTCCTCGAGGGTCGACGACGCGGCCTCACCGACCGCGGGGCCGATCAGGGGAGCGAGCGCACCGAGGGGGGTGTCGCGCAGACCTGCGATGCCCGCTACCCGGTGGACGGGCCCTCGGTCGCTGCCGAGCGCCTCGTCGAGGAGGCGGGTCTTGCCCACCCCAGGGGCGCCGCGGACCGTGGCCCCGGTGCCGGCGCGGATGGCGCGGCGGAGGCGTTCGAGCTCCTCCTGCCGGCCGACGAACGGCCACGCCGCCAGCACCCGCTCGCCCTCAGCCCGCATCGCGCGGTGAGTGTAGGGGCGAGGGGGCTGCCGTTCCGCGGTCGTGACGGCGCCGGTGGGATCCGATGGTCAGCGACCCAACGCGCTGTCGGGATCCGCGGCCTCGGCGATGGCGACCAGCGACTCCTTCACCAGGCGCATCTTCTTCGAGCCGATGGTGGCGGCGTAGCCGCGCTCGATGTCGTCCATCTGCTCGAGGGCATCGAGCAACATCGTGCGACCTTTCGCGGTGTGCCGCACCAACACGGCGCGGCCGTCGGCGGGGTCCGGTGAGCGCTCGACCCACCCGCGTCTCTCGAGCTCGGTGACCATCTGGCTGGCCGCCTGGCGGGTGACGCCGAGGCGGCTGGCCAAGCGGGCAATCCGAGTGCCCTCGGTGTCGATGTTGCCGAGCACACCGATGTGGCTCGGCTGAACTGCCTCGTGGCCGAGGTCGTGCAGCCGGCGGACGAGCTCGTTCGTCTCGATCTGGGCGGTGCGGATGAGGATGCGGAGCAGTACGGTCTCCCGGTGGGCGCGGATCTCCGCAGACGACAGTGTCGCAAAGGAGGACATTAGGCAAGCCCCTTGACATACTTTGTCAACATCCTTTACAAGTTATCAGGACCGCGATCGGCCCGGTCGACCCGATGAAGGAGCACACACGGCCAACACCCGAACCACCACCTCGAACAGCAGCGCGAGCTGCGCCGCGACGATCGCTGGCTTCCCCGCGCTGCGCGGTCAGCCTGCGCCGTCCGCAACCCGTCGTCGGACCGTGGTGCTCCTCCACGGCGCGTTCGCCGATCACCTCTCGCTCGGCCGCTGGGTCGAACGTCTGGCCGCTGCCGGCCACGAGACCTGGGCTCCTGCCCGGCGGGGCCGTGCCGGGGTCGGGCCGGAGCAGGCGGAGGGCTTGACCTTCGACGACTACGTGGAGGACACGGTCGCCGTGCTCGACGCGCTCGGGCAGAGTGGCTCGCTCGACCGCCCACCGATCCTGGTCGGCCACAGCCTCGGCGGCTTGGTGGCGCAGCGGCTGGCCGAGCTCGGCCGGGCGGGTGCGATCGTCCTGCTGGCATCGGCACCGCCGGAGGCGTTGACGGCCCAGGAGATCGCCCTGGCGTATTTCGCTCCGCTCACGCCGACGATCATGAGCGGAGCGCCGTTCGTGCTCCCCGACGACACGTGCTCGGTGCTCGCCCTGAACCGCGTCCCGGAGTCCGACCGCCCGGCGATCCACGCCCGGCTCACCCCGGAGTCTGGTCTCGTGTACCAAGCGCTGCTGACGGGCGCGATCGCCATCGACCCGGGAGCGATCCAGGTCCCGGTGTTCGTCGCTGGTGGCGAGGAGGACCGCATCATCGCCCCGGAACAGGTGCGCCACACGGCGCAGCACTACGGGGTCGAGCCACGCCTCTACCCGAACCACGGGCACTGGATCATCGACGAGCCTGGCACCGACGCGGTCATCGACGACGTCCTGAGCTGGTTGGCGATCGAGGCACCGTGACTCGGTCCCGACGTGGGCCGGCTGGACGCGTCCTCATCGGACACCGGTCGGTTCGGCTCTTCCAGCCTCCTGCGACCAGGCCGACGGAGCGCCTGTGCACGGTCGACGAGTTGAACACGAATGGCCCGAGCCTCCATCAGGCCCAGGGTGGTCGAAAAGTGCTGCTCAGGGCATCCGGCGGACGCGTCCGCCGCTGCTCCCCTCAGCGCAGGGTGACGAGCAACCGGTCCAGCTGAGCGAACGTTTCGTGTGTCGCATCCACCGCGCCCGTTCCCGCAGCGTCGAGTGCTTCCTTCGTGGGGGCACATCTCGTTCGTGACGAGCAGTCGGCGGCCGGGTTGGTCTTGATCGTCCGGTACCGCACGCCGTGCTGGAGCGCCTGGTTGAGGTAGTTCCAGTTCCGGTCGATCGTGCTCGTCGCGTGCGTCTCGACCAACGACTCGAACTGAACCGCCCTGGGTTCGTTGGAGGCTCCAGACCTTGGAAACGAGGGTGGTGTCATGCCACGAGAGAAGTCGCTAGGGAAGCCGACGACGCGTCGCTGCAGCGAGGCGGAGAGGGATCAGGCTGTTCGGCTGGTGCGCCAGCTCCGTGCGGAGCTCGGCACCGAGCACGGCACGGTGCAGCGGGTCGCTGCCCAGTTGGGCTACGGCGTCGAGTCGGTCCGCAAGTGGGTCCGTGAACGCGGTGTCGTCGACGGACTGGCCGGGCCGGAAGCGTTGAGGGTCCGCGAGTTGGAGGCCGAGAAGAAGGCGCTCGAGCAGGAGCTGCGCGAGACGCGCCGAGCGAACGAGATCCTGCGCAAGGCGTCGGCGTGTTTCGCCCAGGCGGAGCTCGACCGCCCATCGAAGTGATCGTCGGGTTCATCGACGAGCATCGGGACCAGCTCGGAGTCGGGCCGATCTGCCGTGCGTTGCGGATCGCTGCGAGCACCTACTACGCCGCCAAGAAGCGCGAGGTGGCGCCGTCAGCGCGTGCCGTGCGTGACGTCGTGATGATGCAGATCCTGATGGTGTTGTGGGTCCGAGACCCTGGGAGAACGTCGACGAGCTCGAGCTCGCCACCCTCTCCTGGATGCACTGGTTCAACGAGGACCGGCTCCACAGCTACTGCGACGACGTCCCACCAGCAGAGCTCGAAGCAGCCCTCTACGCTGCCCAACAGACCCGACCCGTCGGGGTTGGAAACCAATAGCCCGAGCCTCCATCAGACCCAGGGCGGTTCACCCCGACGCAGCCGGCTCGCTGCGCGAAGGCCTCCACCAGATGTTCACCGTCCGCCGGCTCGGCATCGACGGCACACTCGCCCGCACGCTGGTGTGCACGAACATGATCGAGTCGATGATCGGCATCGCCCACACCACGACCCGCAACGTGAAGCGCTGGCGCGACGAGGGCGACATGCGCCGACGGTGGTGCGCAGCAGGCCTGCTGGAGGCCGAGAAGAAAGTCCCGCCGGGTCCGCGGGCACGCCCAGATGTCCCACCTCGTCGCAGCGCTCGCCCGCCACGCCGAGACTGTCACACCCCCACGCGACACTGACCACAACGAAGACCTCGCCGCATGACAACCGGGACCACCACCCGCGGCAACTTCAACAGCCAACGGGACATCCTCCACCGAACCCCAGGGTTCTGCGGACTACCGCTGGGAGAAGGGTGCGCTCACCGGCTTCCAACCTCGACACCCTCAAAGACTGGTACCTCCCGGCGTGGCGGGAACAGGGGTGGACCGCTAGCGGCGACGCTCCGGACGTCCTGCAGCGTCAGTACGGCAAGTACACCGTGCGCGCCTATCTCCAAGAGTGGGAGACGCCGCCTGGCTTCAGCATCCTGGCCGACATCGTCGAACCGATCTGTTGAGCTCGCCCGGCTACTTGACGCGTCCGTCCAGTTTCCCGATCGGGATGGCAGTACTCCCGCCGTCGATGCAGGCCCAGACCGCGTCGGCCCCGCGGATCTTTGGCCAGAGCGGAGTGTTCGGGTGCTCGGGGCACTCCGGGAAGGCCGCGCCGAAGAATCGCCTGCTCTCCATGACGAGTTCCTGGGTCGCCTCGGCCACGCTGATCACGAGGTCGACGAACAGCCCGCCGAGGTCATCGACTCCCGTGCTGCCCGGCTCGCCAGGGAGGTAGAGCCACGCGTCGGTAGAGGACCCACCGCCTCTCCTCGTGACGAGGTCCAACAGTTCGTGATTCGTCCGTTCCACCGCGTCGGACTGCGCTTAGTCGCACTCTCCGACCAAGAGCGCTGCAACGGCACCGTCGCCAAGGGTGGCGGCCACGTCGGAGAACACCAGATCGACCGCGCGACCGAGCCGCGAACCTTCGCCGTTCACATCGACGCCTCGATGTCGGCGACAGTGATCATCAGATCCAGCGGGTTCGTCGGAGAACGCGAGAGACCGAACCGTTCGTAGAACTCCACCGCCCCCGGGTGCAACGCCGTGACTACAAGCATCCGCACGCCGATCGTTTCGCTCGCGGCGATGGTCAGCTCCATCGCATGGCGAAGAAGCCCCGCACCAAGACCATGGCCTTGAGCTTCTCGATCGACGGCGAGGCGGCCGAGCAGGATCGCGGGGATCTGCCGCGGCGCTTGACGTCGAGCACGGCCAGTCGCATCCGAGCGGAGCACAGCGAAGGCCGAGACCGAGTGGTAGCCAACGACCCGGACACCGTCAGTCGTGACGTAGGTGCGGGAGAATCCAGCGAGCTGGTTGCGCAACCCTCGTCGCACCAGCCACTCGTCGAGCTCCGGTTCGCCGGAATCGAAGTAGTCGAGCCGATGATCGGCGCTCAGCGGCTCGATCGGCGTGAAGCCGCCGCTCACTTCTTGAACGGCGATGGGCGCTCGAACAGCTCGGCGGTCTTGGCGTTGCGCCGACCCTTCCGGGACACACGGCGCTCCAGGGCGTCCCACGTCTTGGCATCGAGCACAACGTGGTCGCGGTCGGCCAGCGTCTCGGCAGCGGATGCACGTGCGGCCTGCACGACGAACTCCGTGATCGACAGGTGCGACGCTTCGGCCGCCGCCCTGATAAGCCCGTCATCGGTCGGTGAGAGCCGCAGGTGGAGTCGCTCGTCCCGTGTCTCTGCCTTCGTTGCCATGGCGCAAGTGTACGCACACTCGCCGTACACCGCCACCCGGTTGCGGAGATCTGGTCGCCGAGAGCGAACCCTGCTGAGGAAGACTCTCGCTGTGACCAGCAAGGACGACCGGCAGCTTCCCGACCGCTATCTGATCCCGGTCGAAGGGTTGAAGGTGCCACGGCCATGGGCCGTCGGGCGAGTCACGCTGCACCCAGGCTCGGCAGGCGAGGCACTCATCCGTGATACGCCTCCGTTCGAGGTCAAGGATGACTTCATCCGCGGCCACGTGTTCGAGATCCTCGGGTCCGCGAAGGAGGGCTCGATCGCCGAAGTTCCGGGCGGAGACATCGACAGCGCCATCAATGAGGTACGAGCTGCGTTGGACGCGCTGCGCCTGTTCCAACTCTCGCGCCTCGTCTGGAACTCGGCGACGTTCGGCCTCCCGGGCGACCTCTACCGGTCGCGGATCGAATACGTCTCAGTGTGGAAGAACAGCGCGCCGGGCGGACGCTTCCGCGGCGAGGCAATCGGCTGGGAGTTCAACCAGGACTCCTACGACGATTGGTGCGGCTCGACCGGATTTCGGTTCCTCAGCGCCTCGCTTGCAGACCCCTCGGCAAGCGAGGATGCCCATCGCACATCCATCGGAGCCCAGCTGCTCGCCAGGGCCGCCACGGAGCACCGTCCAGACCTGAAGATGCTCGGTGTTGCGTCCGCACTCGAGGCGTGGCTCCTCCGGCGTCAGCCGGGCGCACAGACGCTCCGGCTCGCCTGCCTGAACCGCCCTGGGTCTGATGGAGGTTCGGGCTATTGGTTTCCAACCCCGACGGGGCGGGTCTGTTGGGCAGCGTAGAGGGCTGCTTCGAGCTCTGCTGGTGGGACGTCGTCGCAGTGGCTGTGGAGCCGGTCCTCGTTGAACCAGTGCACCCAGGAGAGGGTAGCGCCTACGACGAGTAGCCCTTGTGCTGTCGGCCTCTCGGCACGATGTCCTCTGCGGCCTCGTTGCCCCATGCTGTCCAGCCTTCTCGCGGGTAGCGGGCGAACATCTCAAGGTACGGACCAGGGCTGCACGCCTCGATGATCGGGTACAACTCATCGGGCTTGCGACTATGCTCGCGCTTTCTGGTGGCGAACAGGTTGACCTGACGACGACCTGCGTCTCCGGTGCGAAGCCGACCACGAACGCCGAACAGGACAGGCTCGGTGACGTTGCGGAAGTAGAAGCCAACACCTCTGCCGTCGCTACCTCCGTCCTTTCGGACCTTGTGCCAGATGAGCATGGACTTGTAGCAGAAGCCCCACGCCTCCATCACTCGCAGGCCCTCTGCCACGAGCGCATTCGGGACCCACAGATAGCAGTGGGACTGCTTGGCTGGGTTGGCGTGAGGGACGCCACGACACGCGGATCGTCTCGACCCTCAAGATTCAGCCGTACGGGCCAGCAGGCGAGAAGAGAGTCCGAACGGTCGAAACCGAGGTCTACAACGAGGGCTACAAGGTGGACAACGTGAAGGGTCGCGTTGCCCTTGATGTGGAGTGGAACGCGAAGGACGGAAACCTCGACCGTGACCTTGGGGCCTACCGAGCGCTCTACACCGCAGGCATCATCGACGGAGCCGCCATCATCACTCGCACCCAGGACGACCTCCGAAAACTGGCCATCCAGATGGGAGCGGAGACGAAGTTCGGCACCACTACCACCACGAACCTGACCAAGTTGGAGCCTCGGCTCACACGAGGCGACGGAGGCGGGTGCCCGGTACTGGCCATCGCGATCTCTGCTCGCTGCTTCAAGTCGTAGCGGACTGCTCAGAGAGTCCACCAGGTCAGGCGAGGTGGGAGGCCACGAGGTACGCGGGGTGACCTTCGAGGCGGCGGCGCTGGCGGTCGTACCGCTGCGTTGTCGTCGCCGAGGCGTGGCCTGCGCCGTCGGCCACCCGGTGGATCGGCGCTCCGGCCTCAAGGGCGATAGTCACCCACGAGTGCCGCGCCGAATGGCAGGAAACGGTCTTGTCGATCCCTGCTGCCTTCGCGAGGCGGCGGAAGATGCGGTGAGCCTGCACCCGGTCGAGGCGTCGCCCAGAGGCTGTGACGAAGATGGGGCCGATGGTGCGGCCGTTGAGGTAGTCCTCGATGGCCTCGATGGTCCGAGGGGCGAGCGGTGCGAGGCGCGCCCGGTTGCCCTTGCCCACCACCCTGGCCACGCGGTGGCCGCGTTCGGTCGTGAGGTCGTCCACGTCCAGGCCCAGGGCCTCGCTGATCCGCAGACCGTTGCCGAGCAGGAGCGCCATGAGGGCGTGATCTCGGGGCGACGACTCGGCGGCGGCATCGAGCAGGGCGCGGGCCTCATCACGGTCCAGGCCCAGGCGAGGGGACTCGCTGGGCACCTTCGGCCGCTTCACGCGCTCCACGGGTGACACGGCGAGTGCGCCTTCATCGACCAGGTACCCGTAGAGCGATGAGAGGCAGGCGAGGCGACGGGCGATCGTGGCTGGAGCCTTGCCCTCGGCCTCAAGGTGACGGGAGTAGGCATCCACCACCTGGCGCGTCACCTTGAGGAGGTCGATCCCATACCCATCGAGGAAGGCGAGGAAGCCCACCACGTCGCGCCGGTAGGCGTCACGGGTCGAGGCGGTGGGGTACGAGGCGAGCCAGGCTCCGAGCACGGCCTCAAGCGGGGCATCGGTGGTGGCGAGCGGGGCGGGGATGGCGACCAAGTTCATGGCTCCATCATCCCCAGGGGGTGTGACAAGAACAGCAACAGAATGCCAGTTCCGTTGTCGCCGGAGGGCCTGGATGAGGTGGCCGCCGGGACCGATGCCGAGGCCATCGGAGAGGCGATAGGGTCGCCAAGGCGGAGTTCGGTTCAACCCGTGCGAGCGTGCGAGGCTCTCACCATGGCCACTCCGGCTACACAGGGACCCGAACGAAGGTCCCCAGGGGACCTGTTGCTTCACCCGGTCGCGTTGGTCGCGCTCGCAGTAGTCATCGTCAACGACAGGGTGTTGAAGGTGAACTACCCGAGCGATGTCAGCGGCAAGTTGTCTGACTTCGCCGGTCTGGTCTACTTCCCGCTGTTTCTCGTCTCAGTGGCCGAGGGCGTGCGGTGGATCGTTCGACGGCGTGCCTGGGAACTCTCCGAACGGGCCGTGTGGATCGCCACGGGGATCGTGGGCGTGGCGATGACGCTCATCAAGACATCATCGCCCGCGGGTGAGGTGTATCGAACGGTGATGGGAATCGTGCTGTGGCCCGTTGACTCGCTCGGCTCGGCGATGCGGGGCGACGGTCTCGCTCCACTCGGGCGCGCTGGATTGGTCCAGGACAGGACCGACCTGTTTGCTCTCGTTGTGCTCTGCCTGCCGATCTGGGTCGGCCACAGGGTCATGCGAACCCGCTCCGCAGAAGCGCAAAGCGAAGCCCCGGCCCTCAAGTGATGGCGAAGAACACCTGATCCTCGACCTTGTCCATCGTGAACTGCGGTTCAGCGAGGAACAGGCTGGTAGCGATGTCCTCGGGCTTCATCTGGAAGCAGACATTGCCGGTTGCGGTGGCACCTGGCTGCATCTGCGCCATCGGGTCGAGCATGTCCGGTGCCGACACCATGCATGACGTTGAGTCCACCGCGACGCCCGACGAGGGCAGCATCGACATCTTCACGTTGGTGAGCGGGGAGGCTGGCTTGTCGGAGTTGTTCGTCAGGGAGACGTTGATGAGGACGAACTTGGTGCCGGGCTGAGGTGTGTTGAACTGGTTGACCGCCGCAAGGGCCGCGTCGGCATCGAGGTTGGCGGAGTTGACCTTCAAGTCCCAGCCCTTGGCCACGGTCTTGGCCGTGCCGATGGGCACAGGCGTACTGGCGCTCGACTCGCCGCCCCCCTCGCCGTCGCTTGATGCTCCCGTGCCTGCATTGGCGTTTGGGGCGTTGTTGGTCGCGTTGTGGTCGCTTGTCGAGGACTCGCCGAGCGTGGCGAACAGCCCCACACCGATCGCAACTACGGCCAAGCCGTTCCGAAGTCGTGTGCTCACCATTGTCAGTCTCCTTCGCTTGGTTCCCGCGCCTCGAAGGTTCAAGGCCGTCGGACGGTGATCTCTCGGTCAGGCACGCGGACGCGCGAGCAACGGAGACTAAATGATAGGCACTGCGCGTGATCGTGGGATGAGGGGCGTGTAGGGGTCCACCCGTGTGGGTCGGGGCCTCGCTGGACTCGGTGTTGTTGGAAGACGCCGATCCGAGGAGGCCCCGATGGCTGCTGACTGTATGC
>NZ_JACFSZ010000012.1 GCF_014805525.1 Rhabdothermincola sediminis
ACCCACCATCCGGCACGCCTCGGACACGTTACCGAGCTCCTCAGCCAGCTCGAGCACACGCCGGCGCCGCTGATAGATGATCTCTGTCGGGGTCATGGTGATGGACTCCTCTGGGTCAGTGGAACGAGCCACGGGTCCATCACCACCCCCACACCAACGGTGGGGTAGCGGCGAGTAGGAGGTGGTGCGGATGTTCGGCGGAAGGCAACGGTGGTTCCGTGGGAGGCCCCCACGGGTCATGTGTCGCATCGGCGCGGCATCGGCGGCGATCACGATCGTCACGATCCTCCTGGTCCTCGCTGCCTCGGCGGTGCAGGCCCAGGACATCCCGGCGGGTGGCACGCTCGTGAACCGATCCGAGTGGGCCCAGCAGCCTCCTGGCGGTGCGGTCACCCAGGAGGTGGCCGGGGACGTGGTGAAGGTCTGGGGATGCGTGCGGTGGGAGCAGCTCACCCGGGCCGGTGCACCAGATCTCACCTGTGGCTACCTGTTCATCCCCCACGGCCCACCTGCCGGCCAGCAACCACCGCGGCCGGGTCAGGTCTGGCGATGCACGAAGGGGCCGAACGCGGTCGGCTACACGGTTCCGTTCAACGGGGTGTGCGGGTGGTACGACAGCTCGCAGCTCCCCGCGGGGGCGTTCGAGCCCGACCCGGAGGTGACCGAGCGCTTGCAGCAGGAGTACCTCCGAGCCGCCGAGGCGCTCCCGCCGCTGGAGCGCGAGCCGGACGTGCAGGTGCGGATCGAGAAGGGCCAGGCCGACGACGGACCCGGTGACATCAACCTGGCGGCCAAGTTGGTCGCGCTGGCGCTGGTGTGGGGCGGTGCGGCCGGGCTGACCTACTTCCTGTTCAAGTGGCGGCTCAACCGGCGCCAGCGGCGGGCCGTCGAGTGGGCGATGCGCGAGGGTGATCGCCGCCGGCAGGCCGGCGAGAGCGGCGCCGAACCAGGATCGGTCGGTGGTGGCCTGGCCATCTCGGCCGACCAGGTCAAGGGTGCGGCGACGGGCTTCGCCGATTGGGCTGGTGCCGGTCCCATCGTCGAGCAGATGGGCAACCTCGAGGAGTTCCGCGACCGGGTGAACGACGTGGCGGACCGCATGGAGCGCGACCGCGAGCGGGAGATCCAGAGGATCATGACCGAGCAGAACTGCGACCGCGAGATGGCGGAGTACTACTACGCGCACAGCTACCACATCGGCCGAGGTGGGGACTACGTGAAAGACGTGGGGCGTGCTGCGGCCCGCACCTGGATGCCCGATGAGGTGGAGCGGATGCTCCCGCCGGAGGAGTGAGCGCTGGCGGGCCCTTCACCGGCCGGGCAGCCTGCACGCAGCCGGAGGATCAGCCGAACAGCACCCGGTTCGCGTCGGCCTCGGCGATCAACTGGTCGGCGTCCGGGCGCAGCAGGAACCCCGCGGCCACCGCTCGGTCCGCCGAGGCCCGGAACGCCTCCACGTAGCGGTCCGCCGTCCCGTACCGCTCGACGAGCGTCGCCCGGTCGAAGGGGATCGTCTGCCCGAACAGCAGGCACACGCCACCCGACCCGCTGGCCAGGTCCGCCAGCGTCGCACCACCGGGTGGGTCACCGGTAAGGGTCGCCACCGGCACGTCGACCAGCGGGTTTCGCACCCCGCCGAGGGCGATCCCGTCGGCGGCCCGGGCGATCTGCTCGTCACCGGGGGCGAGCTCGATGCGCTCGGCGGCGGGGGGAGGTTCACCCCCGGCGACCCAGGCCACCAGGTGGTGCAGCGCGGCTTGGACCACCTCGTGCTGCGGGCCGGTGTTGATGAGCTGGGGGCAGCCGAGGAGAGAACCAACACCGGGATCTCGTGGCCCGCCGATGATCGAGCGCAGCACGTGGGCGTCCGCGTGCGCGGTGCCGGCCACCTCCCAGGTCCGGATCCGGTCGGTGTCGGGCTGGCGGGCCCGGGCATAGCCCAGCAGGGTGAGGTCGGTCTCCGTCTCGAAGAGGAAGACCGGCTCGTCCAGGTCGGTGCGCAGGCGGACCGCCTGTTGGAGCGCGGCTGACACGTCCTGGCCCGAGCGGGCACGTAGGAAGTCCCCGTCGAGAGGCGCGACGTTGGCCCCCCGGCTGTGGATCAGGAACCCGTCGAACACCGGGTCGAGCGGGTGCAGCGCGTTGACCAGCGTGGACAGGAAGATCGCCGACTGTGACTCGCCGACCGCGAGCACCTGTGTGGGTTGGAGGTCACCGAGCAGGGCACCCGGCTCGGTCTGCAGGGCCCGGCCGACCTGGCTGAAGATGTCGAACGAAAAGGCATCACCGGGATGGGCGAGCGGGCCGTAGCGCTGTGGGTCGGTGCTCTTCAAGCCGCTGCTGGTCGGCGCGCCGCCCACCTCCTGCGCCGCCTGCTCATCGACCTGCACGTCGAGGATGGTCCGGCCACCTTCGACGCCCTGCGCTTGAGCGCTGACCCCGACGTAGGCGTGGCCCTCGCGGCCGATCTCCCCGGCTAGGTACCCCCAGTCGGGTGCGGCCTCGATGGCACTCACGTTGAACCACTCGACCACCACCGTGCCGCTGAAGCGCGCCGGGTCGGCCGGCCGTCGGGCGATCACCCGGGTTCGGTAGGGGGCCTCGCCGGCTGGCTCCACCGTCCAGGAGCCATCGTCGGGCGTGTCGAGCGCGGCGAAGCGGGTCGCGGTGCCGCCGACGAAGAACTCCTCCTGGAGGTACCCCTCGGGCAGGGCCGTCGCAGGTTGCGGGAGCACCACGCCGTTGCCCTCGACCGCCGGGCGGGTGATCTCCTGCGGCGCTCGACCGGCGACGGTGCTCCTCGTCGTGGAACCCGTCCCACCAGCGACGTCGGAGTCTGCGCCTTCACCGGACGAGCAGCCTGCGGTCGCCGCGATGGCTACGACCGCGACCAGGAGTAACGAACGCCCCCGACGTGTCCCGCGCATGATCGCCTCCCCTCGACGGCATGACCGTACTCGCCGCCACCACCAGGAAGCGGACTGGTCCCCGGGGTCATGCGACCCACCTCGCCGGGAACGTCGCCGTCGGCGAGCGCGGGGGTGATGTGGCGGGCCACCGTGCCCTGTTGTCCCCGCCAACCGAGCGGCTGATCGGCGGAGCTGCTTCGCTGGTCGGTGATGGAAGAGGGGCTGCCGCTCAGCGTCGCGGCGCGCGAGGTGTTGGCTGAGCGCTACCTGCGCCGTGACCGCACCGGACAGGTGGTGGAGTCGCCGGGTGAGCTCTTCGCCCGGGTCGCGGCGGCGATCGCCTCGGTCGAGTCCCGCTACGGCCAGGATCCGACGTCGTGGGCGCTGCGCTTCGAGCAGCTGATGCGTGATCTCACGTTCCTGCCAAACTCGCCGACGTTGATGAACGCGGGAACCGAGATCGGGGTGCTCTCGGCCTGCTTCGTGCTGCCCATCGAGGACTCGCTGCGGTCGATCTTCGGCACCCTGGCCGACGCGGCGTTGATCCACCAGGCCGGTGGCGGCACGGGCTTCTCCTTCTCCCGCATCCGTCCCGCGGGTGATCTCGTCGGCACCACCGGCGGGCGGGCCAGTGGCCCCCTCTCGTTCCTGCGGCTCTACGACACCGCGGCCGACGTGATGCGCGAAGGTGGCCGGCGGCGGGCCGCCAACATGGCCGTACTGGAGGTCTCCCACCCCGACATCGAGGCCTTCGTGGCGGCCAAGCACGATCTCCAGGAGCTGCACACCTTCAACCTCTCGGTGGGCGCCACCGACCGGTTCATGCGGTCCGTGGTCGAGCGTGAGCGCTTCGAGTTGGTCAACCCGCGCACCCGGCGGTCCGCGGGCCACATCGACGCCCGCGAGCTGTTCGAGCAGATCTGTGAGGAAGCCTGGCGCAGCGGGGACCCCGGCCTCGTGTTCCTCGATCGCATCAACCGGGCGAACGTGCTGCGCAGCGTCGGCCGTATCGAGGCCACCAACCCCTGCGGGGAGGTGCCGCTGCTGCCCGGCGAATCCTGCAACCTGGGCTCGATCAACCTGGCCCGCCTCGTCGAGCGCGGCTGCCTCGACCGGCGGCGCCTGGGGGAGGTGGTCACGACCGCGGTGCGGTTCCTCGACGATGTCATCGACGCCGCCACCTATCCGACCCCCGAGACCGAAGCCGCCGCGCACGGCTCCCGCAAGATCGGGCTCGGCGTGATGGGGTTGGCCGAGCTGCTCGCGCTCCGAGGTGTCGCGTATGACAGCGAGCTGGGGATACGGACGGCCGCCAACGTCATCCGCACGATCGCCGGCCACGCGGTGCGAGCGAGCGAGCAACTCGCCGAGGAGCGCGGACCGTTCCCCCTCTGGGAAGTCAGCACGCTCGCTCGCCGTGGCCGCCGGCCGCGCCGCAACGCGCAGCTGCTGTCGATCGCACCGACCGGGACCATCTCGCTGCTGGCCGGCACCACCGCCGGCATCGAGCCCGTCTTCGCCGTCGTGTACTCCCGGCAGCTGCTCGGCGCTGCCCACCTGGAGGTGAACCGAGCGTTCGAGACCGTCGTGCGCGAGGCCGGGCTGTGGTCCACCGACCTTCTCGACCAGCTCGCCGCCACCGGAAGCGTAAAGGACATCGACGGGCTCCCGCGCGCGATCAAGCGGGTGTTCCGCTCGGCGCTGGAGATGGCCCCCGCCTGGCACGTGCGGATGCAAGCCGCCGTGCAACGCCACGTCGATGCCGCGGTGTCCAAGACCGTCAACCTCCCGAACGACGCCACGCCCCGCGACATCGGGAACCTCTACCGGCTCGCCTGGCGGTCGGGGGTGAAGGGCATCACCGTCTACCGCGACGGCAGCCGGCCGGACCAGGTCCAGCGACGCCTCGCCCCGGCCGGCAGCGAGGCGGCGGTCGCCGTGGCCCCCACCTTCTCGGGGGGATGCTCCGCTCGCGAGTGCCACTACTGATCGCTGCCGGATGGCCTCGGGCCGCTCGATCGGCCACGCTGAGGGGATGCCCACCGAGGAACTGGATGACCGCGAGGTACGAGCGCGATCCCCGCGCTCCGAGCCGGGCCGCGATCCTCGCGCGGAGCTGGCCGCCACCGCGGCGGTCGCCGGCGGGGCGGCACCTGCCGATCCGGTGGATCGCCTCCTGGAGCTGTTCGACCTCGAGGCGCTGGGCGACGACCGGTTCGAGGTGCCCAACCCCGACCGGGGCTTCGGGGAGCGGGTGTTCGGTGGCCAGGTCGCGGCACAGGCCCTGCGGGCCGCGCAGCTCACGGCTCCTTCCGGGCACCAGGCACATTCGCTGCACGCGAACTTCCTGCTCGGCGGGCGCCCCGGCGAGCCCATCGTCTACGAGGTCGACCGCCTCCGCGACGGCCGCTCCTTCAGCACCCGGCGAGTCGAGGCCCACCAGGGTGACGAGCGGATCTTCACCCTCGTCGCATCGTTCCACCGGGACGAGCCGGGTGCGGAGTACCAGAAACCGATGCCCGACGTGCCGGCGCCGGCCGACAGCCCGACCCGAATGCTGTTCATCCCCGAATCGGAGCGACCGCGGCTGCCGTTCGAGCTGCGGGAGATCGGCGGCACCGAGCCCGACGAGCACGGCTGGATCGCATCCACCCGGCGCGCGTGGATGCGCCTCACCCGCCGGATCGACGACGACCCCGCAGTGCACCAGTGCGTGCTCACCTTCTTCTCCGACATGGGGGCGGTGTTCATGGCCTGGGCGCCGCTGCCCGATCAGCCCTTGGATCGCCTCATGGGGGCCAGCCTCGATCATGCCGTGTGGTTCCACCGGCCGATCCGGGCCGACGACTGGTTCCTCTACGACGGTCACGCGGTGTCCAACGCCGGCAGCCGGGGCCTGATGCGGGGCACCATGCACGGCGAGGAGGGCGTGCTGGGTCTCTCCGTCGCCCAGGAAGCCCTGCTCCGGGTCGTGCGCTGAGCGAGGACCTCCCGGATGGATCCCGACCGCTGCACCAGCGCCACGGCGACGATACAGCAGCACCGGCGTACCCCGTGCTCCGCGACCTCCACCACTTCGGTCGCACCGTCGAGCGTCAGGACGCGGCCACCGACCTGTCGTCGTCCGGCGGTCCCGGGGTCCGCGCCTGGGCACACAGGTCGCCTGCAGGCCACGATCGCGGTGGTGGACCACGATCCCCGGCAGGACTGGCGCGACGACCGCACGCTCGTGGCCGTGCAGGAGCGGCTCGGTGGAGCCGAACCGGCGCCCTGGCAGCCCGAGTCGGGCCGCCCGCTCATCGCGGCGGGGTGCTTCGTGGCGTTCGCCAGGGGGGTGAGCAGGGGCCGGGCCACGTCGGCGATCACGCCTGGTGCGCGGCGGTACTGGTCGATGAGCACGGTCGGCTGCGGTCGGGGGTTGTGGTCCCGGCGCTGGCTGAAGCGAGCTACGCCCCGGGCATGCTCGCCCGTCGCGAAGGCTCCATGCTGCTCGACGCCTTGGAGGCGCTCGATGGCCGGCCTGACGTGGTGCTGGTGGCCCACGCGGCCTGGCGGACCAGCACCGAGGTGGCGGTCGAGGTGGTGTTGCGCAGCACCGGCACTGCTCGGACCCCCAGCCGTTGCGGCGGGCCCGCTGCCTGGCCCGCGAGGCCCGCTCGGAGGGTGTCGACGACCTCATCGAACAGACGTTCGTCTAGAGTGGCGGGTGTGGGCTCCGCTGAGCACGCGACGATCCTGCACGCCGACCTCGACGCGTTCTACGCGTCGGTCGAGCAGCTCCTCGACCCCCGCCTGCGCGGCAAGCCGATCGCCGTGGGAGGCGGGGTGGTGCTGGCGGCGTCCTACGAGGCGAAGGCGTTCGGGGTACAGGGCGGGATGGCGGCCTGGCGGGCCCGGCGGCTGTGCCCCCACCTGCAGTTCGTCGGTGGGCGGTTCCGCGAGTACCAGCACCTCGGCGACCGGGTCATGCGGGTCCTCGGGGACTTCACCCCGGCCGTCGAGCGAATCTCGATCGACGAGGCGTTCCTCGACGTGCGCGGCTCGACGCGCCTGTTCGGCGCGCCAGTGGAGATCGCTCGCCAGATCCGCGACCGGGTCCGCACCGAGATCGGCCTGCCCGTCTCGATCGGGGTGGCGACCACGAAGCACCTGGCCAAGGTGGCCTCGCAGGTGGCCAAGCCGGACGGACTGGTGGTCGTTGAGCCGGGGCAGGAGCGGGCGTTCCTCGATCCGCTCCCCGTCGAGTTGCTCTGGGGTGTCGGGCGCGTGACCCGGGAGCGGCTGGCGAGGGCGGGCATCCGCACCGTAGGGGAGCTGGCCGCGATGTCGCCCGCGGCCCTCGAACGGCTGGCCGGTCTCGCCGCTGGCCGGAAGCTGTCATCGCTCGCAGCCAACGCCGACCCGCGACGGGTGGCGCCGGGTGGGCGGTCGCGATCGGTGGGCGCGCAGTCGGCGCTCGGTCGACGGGAGGCCACTGCCGACCTCCTGCAGGCGGTGCTCGGGCATCTCGCCGACCGGGTCGCCACCCGGCTGCGAGCCGCTCGGCGGGCCGGTCGGACCGTCACCGTGACCGTACGGTTCCCCGGCCTGCGCACCGTCAGCCGTTCGGCCACCCTCCCCGCGCCGGTCTCGACCACCCTGACCCTCACCGAGGTGGCGGTGGACCTGGCGCAGCTCGTGCTCGACGAGCAGCCGCTCGAGCGGGAGGTCACGTTGCTCGCCATCTCCGTCTCGAACCTGGTCGACGAGCTCGCGCTGCAGCTCGAGCTGCCGCTGGGGCTCGACGGAGGCCGCCGCCCGGGCACGCCCGGCGGGTCGGCCCGGTGGGCGATCGATCGAGCCGTGGACGGCGTGCGTGCGAAGTTCGGCCGCCGGGCGGTGGGCTACGCCGGCGTGGCGCTCGCGGACGTCGGCGGTGTGCCCGAGGAGTTCCGGGAGCTGGCCGAGGCCTAGCGCCGGGAGCGGCGTGACGCTGGCCCTCGGGCGTCGCGGGTCTGAGCTGCTCGGACGTCGCCCACTCACCGAGCCGGCTGGCTGAAACCCCGGGGGTGCGGGGCCGAGCTCCGCTCGGTGCCCGGTCCCGGACCTCCCGCCCGCCGGGCCAGGAACGGCACCACGGGAGCGTGGCCCGCTGCTTCCTCGCCGGCGAGGAAGCGCCGGAGCGCGGCGGCCATCTTCGCGGCCCGTTGCTTGGCGGTGGCGGCTCGCGGCCCCTCGAAGTGTGCGTCGACCGTCGCCGCGAACAGCTCCAGCCAACGCTCGAAGTGTGCGTCGGTGAACGGGAACCGCTGGTGGGCGGGCTCGTGGGCCCGCAGGGGGTTTCCCGTATAGCCACGCTCACCGAGCAGCTGCCACGACCAGAAGTCGGTCAGGGTGGCGATGTGTGCCGGCCAGTCCACGCCCATCCCCTCGAAGATGGGTCCGAGCAGGTCATCGGTCGCCACGTCCCGGTAGAAGGCGTGCACCAGCAGTTCGACGTGCTCCCGGATGTCGAGATCGCGGGGCGTGGGCTCGCTGGTCATCTCCTCAGGTCTGACTCGAGGGCCAGGACCGCGGGGAACAGCACGTTGCTCTCCTTGTGCACGTGCAGGTGGACGTCGGCTTCGAGCGCCGCGAGACCTTCGTACAGCGCGGTGTAGCTGGCACAGGCATCCGCGGGCGGCGTGAAGCCGGCGGTCAGCGTCCGCAGCTGCGCGAGCAGCTCGCCCGTGCGGTCGTGCTCCGCCAGCATCACCCGGATCGGCGCCTGGAGCGTGCCGCAGTGCAAGGCCGGACGCGTCGTGGCTCCGGCGAGCTCGCGGATCATGGGGAACAGGACCTGTTCCTCTTTCGCCAGGTGCGGTTCGAGGTCGGCCCGCAACGCCTCGACCAGCTCCGCCACGTGCACCAGCTCCGGATGCCGGCCGCCATGGACACCGGCGACCTTGGTGGCCAGTGCTTGCAGGCGGGGCAGCTCGGCGTCGAGGGCCGCGTGGTGGGTGGCCACGATGTGATCGACCAGCTCCGCGGGGTCCATGGCTCCCCACTCCGGTGCCGGAACGGCCGGCTCGGCGGCGAGCTCGGCCACCACCTGGTCGGGATCGATGCCCCGAGCGGCGCAGGCGTCTCGAAGCCGTTGGGCTCCGCCGCAGCAGTAGTCCAAGCCGTGTCGCTCCAGCACCCTGGCGGCAGCAGGGTTGGCGGTCACGAGCGAGGCGAGCGTCGGATCCTCGGTCATGGAAGTGCTCCTTCCTTCACGCGAGATGGAACCCGAGCGCCGTGGCGATGACGACCGAGAGGCCCATCACCGACTGGCGGATGCCGAGCACCTTGGGGGCGACGCGCTGGTCGGCGGTGAAGCGCTGGACGGCGATCACCGCCACGACCGCGACCGCACCGGCGGCGAAGGCCCGATCAGCGACGGTGGCCGCGGCTGCCAGCACGACTGCCAGGAGGTCAGCGGCCACGAGCGTCCGGTCGGACGTCGGTCGCTCGTGGAGCCGGGCGATCTGTGCCCGGACGTGGGGGATCGCGGTGGTGACCCGCGCCCCGAGGATCAACCATGCTGCGGCCGCCTCGGTGGAGGCGTGGGCGCCCGCGATCATGATCATGGCCGCCGCTGCGCTGACGCCCACCGCCCCGGCGAGCTCCGGTGCGAGCCGGTGGCTGCGCGACCGCCTGTCGAACCACAGCTCCAGAGCCACGAGAGGGGTGGCGGCCAGCGCGGGCCACCAGAGGCGGGTGCCGGCGAGGAGGGTTGCGCCGGCGGCGAGGACGACGAGGATTGCGCCCTCGACCAGCACCACGGTGCGGGCGAGCTGGGTGCGGGCGAGGTCGCGACCCCGATGGTGGTCGACGAGCACCACCCGCAACGGTTGGCGCAGGAGGAAGGCACCCACGGCGGCCAAGCCGAGCAGCACACCGGCGATGCTCGGGGCGATGAGCAGCCCGAGGAGCACCGGCTCCCCGGTGAGGCCCCAGCCGCCGTGCTCGTTCGGCACCGCGACGGACCGCAGGGTCGACGGAGATCGGGGGGCGACGGCGACGCCTGGCTGCTTCATCGCGAGCCCCGACCGGCGAGGCCTGCCAGCGTGGTGTCCGACAGGTCCTGCAGCAGGAGGGTGCGTGCCCGAGACCACGGTACGTGCAGCGCGCAGTATCCACCCCGGCTGCACGGGCGATCCTCCAGGACGCAACCCGCGGTGTCGGTGGGCCCTTCGACCGCCTCGATCACCTCGAGCACCGACAGCGCGTCGAGATCGGTCACGAGGGTGTAGCCCCCGGTGGGCCCGGGATCGGAGCGGACCCAACCCCGGCTCACCAGGGGCGTCATGGCTTGGGCCAGGAAGCCGGGCGAGGCGTCCACCCGTGCGGCCAGCTCCGCTGCTTTGAGCCGGCCTCGTGCCGCGCCGAGGGTCAGCAGGGCGCGGGTGGCGAGATCGGCCCGGCGGGTGATCTCTAGTCGCATAGTAAAAGACTACAGATTGCGCGGGCGATGGCATGACGTTCTGCCCTTCCCGCCGGGGTCCGGTTGTGCCTGGATGGAGAGGTGACCGTGGAGCGGTTGAGCATGCTCGACGCCGAGTTCCTCCACCTGGAGGACGGTGTCGCCCACATGCACATCGCCGGGATCTCGGTCTTCGAGGGGCCGAGCCCGACGATCGACGACCTGCTGCGCCTGCTCCGCTCGAAGATGCACCTCATTCCCCGGTACCGCCAGCGGGTGCGAAGCGTGCCCTTCGAGTTGGGTCGACCCGTCTGGGTCGACGATCCGCACTTCAACCTCGAGTACCACGTGCGGGCCACGGCGTTGGCGCGTCCCGCCGACGACGAGGCGCTGTGCCGGCTCATGGGCCGGCTGATGTCCCAGCCGCTCGATCGCAGCCGGCCGCTGTGGGAGAGCTGGCTGGTGGAGGGGTTGTCCGGTGAGCGCTGGGCGCTGATCTCGAAGGTGCACCACTGCCTGGTGGACGGGATCTCCGGTGTCGACCTGCTCACGGTGCTCCTCGACATCGAGCGCGACGCAAAGGTACCGGACCCGCAACCGTGGACCCCGCAGCCTGAACCGCCCGCCCCCGCGCTGGTGCTCGACGCGTGGGCCGGGCTGGCGCGGGACGCGGCGGGTCTGGCGCAGCGGGCGGTGGCCGCCATGCGGGACCCGCTGGCGGCCGCCCGCTCGCTCACCCGGACCGGTGCCGGTCTCGCCCAGTTCGGGCGGCACCTGGCGCCCACTCCACCGCTGTCGATCGAGGGAGCGATCGGACCCCACCGGGTGTGGGCGCATGCCGAGGCCTCGATGGACGACGTTCGCCGCATCCGTCAGGTGTTCGGAGGAACGCTGAACGACGTGGTGCTGTCGGCAGTGGCCAACGGCTACCGCGAGCTCCTGCTGGTGCGGGGTGACGATCCGGACTCGGCGGTCGTGCGCAGCCTGATCCCCGTGTCGGTGCGGGGCGAGGACGCCCGCGGCATGCCCGACAACCGCGTCTCCGCGGTCCTCTGCGAGCTGCCCGTCCACCTCTCGGAGCCGCTGGAGCGGCTCGCCGCGGTCCGGGACCAGATGACCGCGCTCAAGCACTCGTACATGACCGAGGCCGGCGAGGCGGTGACCACGGTCGGCGAGCTCGCACCGCCCATGGTGGTCGGCACGGTCAGCCGCTGGGCGATCAGACTGCTGCACGCGCTGCCCCAACGCTCCATCAACACCGTCACCACCAACGTCCCCGGGCCGCAGTTCCCCCTGTACTGCCTCGGACGGGAGATGCTCGAGTACCGGCCGTTCGTCCCGCTCAGCCACGGTGTGCGGGTCGGCACCGCGATCCTGTCCTACAACGGGCGGCTGTCGTTCGGGGTCACGGGTGACTTCGACACCGTTCCCGAGGTCGGGATCCTCGCCGCCGGCATCCCCTCGGCGATCGACGACCTCCTACGTGCTGCCGGCTGATCGGCGCCCGGGCTCGCGATCGCCGATGCGGCGGCCTGGCCGGATCACCGCCCCGGTGCCGGAGACGACGTGTCGCCGCCACCGCTGCTCCGTTCGGGCATGGCGGGCGCGGCCGCCAGCTCCGCCAGGTGTGCCCCCCAGCTTCGGGCCCGCTCGTCTTCGCCCCCGAGCAGACGGTTCTCCTTGTCCACGAGGAAGCTCTCCGGGTCGGTGGCGAGCCGGTAACCGCCGGCTCGGGGCAGAGGTCATGCCGTGCGCGTGGGTGGGGCCCCCGACGACGAGCAGGTCGGCTCCGGCGACCGCTGGCGGGTCCGCACCCTCAACCGGGGTCACCGTGACCTCGAAGGCAGTGGCCAGGCCGGCGCCGATGTGGTCAGCCACCACATGGGTGTTCCCGAACATCGACTCGTAGACCACCAGCGCCCGCACCTCGGACTCCTTCCTCAACGGTTGACCCTCACCGGTTGACCGTCCCGCCCGGGGCGGCGGTGGCGAGGTGGCTGGTGAACCAGTCCCTGGCCAGGGCCGCCGCCTGGTCGAGCGTTCCGGGCTCTTCGAACAGGTGCGTCGCCCCAGGCACCACCTCGAGGCGGTTCTCGCACCGGAGATGGCTCTGGGCGCGGCGATTCAACTCGAGCACGACGTCGTCGCGGCTTCCCACGATGAGCAGGGTCGGCGCCCGGACCTCGGCCAGACGCGAGAGCGCCAGGTCGGGTCGGCCCCCGCGCGAGACGATCGCCGCGACCCGGCTGTCCGGCTCGGCGGCAGCCCAGAGCGCGGCCGCGGCACCGGTGCTCGCCCCGAAGTACCCGATGGGAAGGCCCCGCGCCTGCGGCTGCGCACTCACCCATGCGGTCACGGAGCCCAGGCGCTGCGCGAGCAGGTCGATGTCGAAGACGTTGGTCCGGTCCGCCTCCTCGGCTGGCGTGAGCAGGTCGAACAGCAAGGTGCCGAGGCCGCCCCCGTTGAGCACCTGCGCCACGTACCGGTTCCGGGGACTGTGGCGACTGCTGCCGCTGCCGTGAACGAACACCACGAGACCGGCGGCCCCCGGGGGGAGGCAGAGGTGGCCACCGAGCTCGACCCCGCCGACGGGCACCGCCACCTCCTCGTCGACACCCGGATGGTTGCCCGGCACGGTGGCCGGGTCGCCCGGCGCGGTCGCGGCACCGCTATGGGCTGCAGCCGCCGCGAGCAGGTCGGCGACCTCCTCGTCGGACGTCTGGGTGAAGTCCACGTAGAACTGGCCGACCGCCCAGAACTCCTTCGGCTGGTGGAGGCAGATCACCTCATCGGCATCACCGGCGAACCTGGCCTGACAGTCGGGAGGCGCGACCGGGGTGGCGACGACGACCCGGGTCGCGCCGTGGGCTCTGGCCACCTGGCATGCGGCCTTGGCGGTGGAACCGGTGGCGATGCCGTCGTCGACGATGATGACGGTCCTGCCCTCCACCGGCACCCGGGCCCGACCGGAGCGGAACCGTTCGGCACGGCGCTCCAACTCGGCCCGCTCGGCCGCCTCGGTGGCTGCGATCTCGGCGTGGCTGACTTTCGCCAGCCGTACCACGTCGTCGTTGATCACCCGCACCCCGTCTTCGCCGATGGCCCCCATCGCCAGCTCCGGCTGGAACGGGACGCCGAGCTTGCGAACCACGATCACGTCCAGGGGCGCATCCAGAGCACGCGCCACTTCGAACGCGACCGGCACGCCCCCGCGAGGCAGCCCGAGCACGACGGCGTCGGTGCCCCGGAATCGAGGTTCGAGCACGGCGGCGAGCTTCCGGCCCGCCTCGGTGCGGTCGGTGAAGCGCATTCGCCCTCCTCAGTGCCAGCAGGCTGATGCGAGCACGATGGCCACCTGCCGGGTGGCCGGTGCCTGCCGATCTTGCCAGCTCCTCGATACCCGCGGCTGATCCAGCCCCGAACCAGGTGCCCCCGAAGTGACCGGGAGACGACTCACCCACCGCCGGGTGGGGTAGTGGATGGTCGTCGGTGCACGGTCCGGCGCGGGCGCGCCGGTTGCGAGGTCAAGGACGTGGCGATGAGGGCACAGGTCGGGGACAAGCTGGTGATCCGGGGGCACAAGGTGGGTGAGCACGAGCGGGTCGGCCGGATCGTCGAGGTTCGGGGCAGCGATGGGGGAGCGCCGTGGCTGGTCGAGTGGGACGACGCGGAGGGCCAGCACCTCTTCTGGCCGGGCAGCGATGCGGAGGTCGTGCACCCTCGCCCGGCTCAGGAAGGGGGACCCCTCTAGCAGGTCGCCGGGCGCGCGGCGGGCGCCGTTTAGGCACGGTGTACACCGGCAGCATCGGCACCGCTCCGCTTCGTGGCCGCAGCGCGTCAAGCTCGTGTCGTTTCCGCCACGGCCCTTTCGTTTGACGTTTCCCCGTCGTAGCGTGAGTCACGGCGCATTCGTGAGGGGCGGGGTTCGACCCTCGGGGGGTGGTCATGGGCCTTGCAGAACGGGTGACGCCAGTGTTGGGGCGACATCGCAGCGGCAGCACCGTGGCGCGCTACCGGAGCGCCTCGGGCGAGGCCGGCCCGGGGGGTGACTGGTACGACGTGATCTCCTCGCGTCGCGGTCCGGTGCTCGTCGTCGGCGACATCGTCGGCCACGACGCCTCGGCCGCCGCGGCCATGTGGGAGATGCGGGCCAGGTTGCGCAGTGCGCTCTGGGACGGGAAGCCCCCGTGGAGCGCCCTGGCGCAGCTGAACACCTCCATGGTGCGCGGCGGCGTCTTCGGCACGTGCTGCTGCGTGCAGATCAGCGGGAACTGGGCCACGATCGTCTCGGCCGGCCACCTCCCCCCGATCGTCATGACCGGTACCCGCGCCACCGCGCTCAGGGTCCCGGTGGGCATCCCCATGGGCGTCGAGGAGGTCACCACGTACGCCGCAGCTGCGCTGCCGGTCCGGCAGGGCGCGCTCGTGGCCCTCTACACCGATGGTCTCATCGAGCGTCGTGGGGAGTCGATCACCGACGGCATCGATCGGTTGGCTCGCACGCTCGCTCGTGGCCCGCACGAGCTCGATGAGCTCGCCGACTTCCTCTTCGCGGACCTGGCGCCCGAGGAGCGATCGGGAACCGAGTCCGACGACACGACCTTGCTGCTGCACCGGGTAGAACCCGTCTCCGCGCCCCACCAGACACCCCTCGACCTGACCCTCGTGGACTGATCGGCTCGGCATCGGGTACGCACATCGTCCACCTGGCACCTCATCACGGGACGTTGGTCCCTAGGGGCCGAGGCGCTCGGCTCCGAACATGGTGAGGCGAGGGGCGCTGATCGTGCTCTCGACCCGATGCAGTGAGGGAGTCGATGGCAGAGACGTCCACGTCGGGCTGGGGGACCGACGCCATGGCCTTCTTCGGTGGACGGTCGCCGAAGCCGAGGATCTCGGTGCTGGTCGTCGCCGACCGCCCGGTGCCCAGGCAGGGGGTCCGCGACGCGTTGTGGCACCAGGGGGTGGAGGTGGTGGCGATGGTGGCAGAAGAGGATGCCGCCAGCAGGGTGGGGGTCGTGGAGCCCCACGTCATCGTCATCGATCTGGCCGGGCACCCGAGCGCGACGCAGGAGGTGTGCAGGCGGATCCGGAAGGTGAGCCAGGTGCCGATCATCGTGACCTCGACCGTCGCCGAGACCCGGGCGGTGGTGGACACCCTAGACGCCGGCGCTGACGACTACCTGGTCAAGCCGGTGAGCGTCGTCGAGCTCACCGCCCGCATCCGGGCTGTCCTCCGGCGGGCGGGTGCAGGGCGGACGCCCGCCGTGCTGCGGGTCGGAGGATTGGAGATCCGCATGGACGAGGGAGTCGTGTTGCTCGAGGGCCGCCCGGTCGCGCTCACCCGGACCGAGCTCCGCCTGCTCGGTGAGCTGGGAGCGAACCCCGGCCGGGTACTCAGCCGCCAGCAGCTCCTCGAGCGGGTCTGGGGCCACGGGTACCTGGGCGAGAGCCGGCTCATCGACACCCAGATCCGCCGGTTGCGGGCCAAGATCGAAGCCGACCCGTCACGGCCCCGGCGCATCGTGACCGTCCGAGGTCTGGGCTACAAGCTGGTGGCGGAGAACCCCGGATGACCAGGCGACGGCGATCATGAACGGCAATGACCGCGGGCCCTCATCGCCCCCAGCGGGCCACCGAGTGGTGCCCCACACGGCTGATCTCATCATCGAGGCCTGGGCCCCCACGAAAGGGCAGTGCCTGGAGCACGCGGTGCTCGCGCTGGTGGAGTCGTTCGTCGAACCGGAACCGGGTACCGAGCCCGATGCCGTGGTGGCGATCCCGTTCACGATCGATGCTCGCACCGACGAGGACCAGGTGGTGGCGCTGCTCGAGGAGGTCATCTACGTAGTCGAGACCAAGGAGGTGGTGCCACTCGGTGTCCAGCTCACCGTGGACGCCGAGGGGGTGGCGGGCACCTTCGACACCGTGCCCGCCGAGTCGGTCGAGCTGATCGGGGCGGTGCCCAAAGGCGTCTCCCGCCACGGGCTGGAGTTCCGCCTCCGTGACCGGGACGGATGGTGGTGCCGGGCCCTGGTCGACGTGTAGAGGCTGCTTCAGCCCTTGACCACGCCGATCGGGCGTAGGCGCGCGACCCGCCGTGCGAGCCCCGCTTCTTCACAGACCCGGGCGACCTCGTCGACGTCTTTGTAGGCCGCCGGCGCTTCCTCGACGAGCCCCCGGCTGGACGCGGCCCGGACCGCCACCCCCCTGGCTTCGAGGTCCTGCCGGAGGCGGTCGGCGCGGGTCTGGCGGGCCGCGGCATGCCGGCTCATGACCCGCCCCGCGCCATGGGCAGCGGAGTGGAACGCTCCACCGGTCTCCGAGCCGACCAGCACGTAGGAGACGGTACCCATCGAACCCGGGATCAAGACGGGTTGGCCGACCTGGCGGAGACCCGCGGGTAGTGCCTCATGGCCGGGAGGTAACGCCCGGGTCGCGCCCTTCCTGTGGACGCACAGACGCCGGGGCACGCCATCGATCTCGTGGGTCTCGATCTTGGCCAGGTTGTGCGAGACGTCGTAGAGGAGCTCGAGGCGCTCCGTGCCGGCGACCAGGCCGAACACCTGACGGCAGGCATGCGTGAGGAGTTGGCGGTTGGCGCGGCCGTAGTTCGCCGCGGCCGCCATCGCCCCCAGGTACGCCACTCCCTCCGGCGAGCGGACGGGCGCGCATGCGAGCTGGGGATCGGGGATCTCGATCCCGTAGCGATCCATCGCCGGTCGCATCGCCTTCACGTGGTCCGAGCAGATCTGGTGACCGAGGCCCCGGCTTCCGCAGTGGATCATCACCACGACACGGCCCTGTTCCAGGCCGAACGCCGATCCGGTCGTCGCATCGAAGAGCTCGTCGACCACCTGGACCTCGAGGAAGTGGTTACCCGATCCCAGACTGCCGACCTGCTGGAGCCCCCGCTCGAGGGCTCGCTCGCTCACACCGGCGACCGCCGCCCCTTCCAGCGTGCCGTGGTCTTCGCACCATTCGAGGTCCTCGGGTGTGCCGTACCCGCTCGCCACCGCGTACTCGGCGCCCCGTTCGAGGATCCGGTCCAGCTCCCGGGCGCCGACCAGATGCCAGACCGCGCCCCGCCCCAGCCCGCGCGGGATGCGCCGGGACAGCTCGTCCATCAGCTGCGGCATCTTCGGTGCCAGCTCGCCGACCGTCAGGGGCGAGACGAGGAGGCGGACACCGCAGGAGATGTCGAAGCCCACGCCGCCCGGGGAGACCACGCCGCCGGCATCGATGTCGGTGGCGGCCACGCCACCGATGGGGAAGCCGTACCCCCAGTGCACGTCGGGCATGGCGTAGGAAGCCTCGACGATGCCGGGAAGGGTGGCCACGTTCGCGACCTGCTCGAGCGACCGGTCGTCACCGGCCACCGCCAGCAGCGCCTCGGAGGCGAACACGACGCCGGGAACTCGCATCGGGCCGCTCCGCGGGAGCCGGAAGCGGCAGGGCCCATCGGGGACGAGCTGCGCCGTCACGGCTCCCGCGGATCAGCGCCGCATCACTCGTTGGTCGGCTGTCGGCGAGAGGATCGGTTGCCAACGATCGGCGAGGCGCTTCTCCAGCGCGGCCATCGTCGTGTACTCGAGCTCGTCGAGCGGCAGGCGATGGGGCTCGAAGGGGCCGTGCCGGCGGAACCAGTCCATCATGTCGTTCGCCTGTACCCGTGCCCGATCGAAGGCGGGGTCGTCGAAGAGGTCCCGCGGGCCCACGAGACGGCCGCCATGGACCTGGTAGCCGAGCGCCACCACCCGTGGGGGTCCGTCGAAGCGTGAGGGGTGCGCGTCGCTGGCTGCGACCGGCATCAGCGGTGCGTGGTGCGAGCCGCGCATGCAGCCGGCCACCCCGTACGCGAACGCGAACGGCTCGAGCACCTCGCCGACCGCGGGGAGGCCCGACTGGCAGCGCACGATCATGACCGGGTCGTCCTTGCCCACGTACTTGCCTGCGATGAGCGACAGCCGTTGGGTGCTGGTCGCGGCGGCGGTCTCTCTGAGGGACTTCGAGATCACCCGGTGAACGACGTAGCGGGCAGGGGCGCCGATGAACATGAGCAGGTCGTACATCTCCGCCGGGCAGTCGAAGGTGAGCCGCTTGTCCTCGTACAGGTCGTACACCTCGAACAGGAAGCCCTCGTGCATCTTGGCGTCGATGACCAGCCCGGCAGAGTTGAACGGGTCGGCGAACATCTTGAACAGCGGGAGGTTCCACGCACCGGGCTCGGTCTTGTCGGCGAAGAAGCAGATCACCGGTTCGCTCGGCCGCTCCTCGAACTCGAGCTCCGCGTAGCCCGGTCCCATGCCCCGGAGGTTGCCGCTGAAGGCCTCCGAGAGCAGGTCCTGCCCCGCCCCGTAGAGGCCGAGGCGGGTGGCCACCGCCGTGGTCTGTGTGAAGACCTCCCACGCGAACTCGTGCACCGCGGGATCGTCGGCGGGACGGGCGTGCAGCATGACCAGCGCCAGATCGTCGCCGCAGGTGGCGACCTGACCGTCGAGCAGGAGGTCGCCGCGGGCCCCGTCGATCGCGCTCGCCGCCACCTCCACCATCTCGGGGTGGACGGCCGAGTGGCCGACGAACCCGCCCGTGTCCGCCTTGATGATGCTGAGCGTGGTCATGCCCTACCTCCTCTGCGCTTCGTACCCATGCTGGGGGGAGTCGTTCTCCCGGAACAAGGGGCGAAGGTCCCCGCCGAGCCGGGTGACCTCCGGATCGGCGCCACTGCCGGTCATGCCGCCCCGCCCGAACGGAGGCCGGTACGGCAGGGATCAGTCGAGGCGGACCCACTCGAGCTGGCGCGGCGCGACGGCGGTCCAGCCGTGGTCGCCCGCCAGCCGGTCGGCGAGCGTGGCGCTCGCTCGGGGCTCCCCGTGCACGACGTAGGCCGTCTCGGGCGGGGGCGCGGCGGTGAGCCAGGTCACCAGCTCGTCGGCGTCCGCGTGCACGGAGAACGCGTCGACGACGAGCACCTTTGCGCGCACCGGCACGTAGCGCCCCAGCATCTTGATCGCGGGCGCGCCGGCGGCGAGCCGCTCGCCTCGGGTGCCCGCGGCCTGGAAGCCGACGAGGATCACCGCGTTCCGTGGATCGGGCAGGCACCTCGCCAAGTGGTGCAGCACCCGCCCACCGGTGGCCATGCCCGAGGCGGAGATGATGATCGAGGGGTAGGTCAGCTCGTTCAGGGCGATGGACTCCTCCGGGGTGTGGGCCTCGTGCAGGTCGCCGGCGTCGAAGGGATCACCGTCGCCGAACCCGGGCCGGAGCTGGGGGTCCTCCGCCGCGACGGCCTTGCGGTACACGTCCAGGACGGCGAGGGCCATCGGGCTGTCGGCGTAGACCGGCAACCGGGGGATGCGGCCCTCGGCCAGGAGGCGTCGCAGCACCAACAGCACGACCTCCGTGCGGTCGACCGCGAACGCCGGGATGATCACCGTGCCCCCTCGCTCGGCGGTCCGGGTGATCACCCGGGCCATCCGGTCCAGGCTCACCTGCTGGTCGTCGTGCCGGCGGTCGCCGTAGGTCGACTCGACCACGACGACATCGGTCGCCTCCCGGGGCGCGGGGCCACGCAGGAGCGGGTGGGAGTCCCGTCCGAGGTCACCGCTGAAGAGGATCGTGCGGTCGCGGTCGGTGAGGCTGAGCGTGACCGTGGCCGAGCCGAGGATGTGGCCGGCGGGTCGCATCCGCACCGTGGCACCGGGACCGGCAGAAGCGAGGGTGTGGAACTCGAGGGGGGTGAAGCGGGACAGGGCCTGCTCCGCGTCGTCGCTGGTGTACAGCGGCTGGGCAGGATGGTGCTTGGAGAAGCCCTTTCGGTTGGCGTAGGAGGCCTCCTCCTCCTGCAGGCGAGCCGCGTCGCGAAGGACGATGCCGGCGAGCTCGATCGTCGCGGGGGTGGCGAGGATCGGCCCCCGGAAGCCGTCGCGCACCAGTGCCGGGAGGTAGCCGAGGTGGTCGACATGGGCGTGGGTGATCGCCACCGCGTCGATGCTCGCCGGGTCGGCGGCGAAGGGCGCCCAGTTCAGGAGTCGGAGCCGCTTCAGGCCCTGGAAGAGCCCGCAGTCGACCAGCACCCGCCCGGGCTCGGTCTCGACCAGGAAGCGGCTGCCGGTGACGGTTCCTGCTCCGCCGAGGAAGCGGAGTCGGGGAGCGGCCATCGCGGGATCGTAGGCCGGCCCGCCCGCGGGTACGGGACGCCACGGCTCAACCGGTGGCGCCCGGCTTGTAGAGGTCGCGGGTGATCTCCGAGACGAGCTCGGTGCGTGGGGTGGACTCGACGGTGCCGGCGCGGGCGATCTCCGCGACGGCGGGGACGGGCTCGGGGTCGGAGAAGAAGCGGGGGTCGGCGTGGTCCGCGGGGCGCCCGGTGGCGTCCAGGGTCCACCAGGAGGCTTCGAGCGCGATGCCGTTGGGGTCGGTGAAGTAGATCGACCGCATGATGCCGTGATCGATGACGTCGGTCACCTCGCAGCCGTGGGCCTCGAGGCGGTCGCGCAAACGGTGCAGGGCGTCTTCGTCGGCCAGCCCCAGGGACAAGTGGTCGAACTGCGACGCCTGGGGGAACGGCACCCCCGCGGGTTTGGCGTAGCGTTCCACGGGCTGGTCCCGGTACTCAAAGAACGCCACCGTCGACCCGGGGGCGACCTCGAAGAAGTAGTGGCGGAAGGCATCGGTCGCGAGGGTCACCACGAGCCGCGCACCCAGCACACCGTGCCAGAAGCGGGTGGTGGCGTCCATGTCGGTGGTGACCAGGGCGAGGTGGTGGATCCCACGCCAGATGGGCGTGGAGGAATCACGGGAGGTTGGGCCGGAGCCGGAGGAGCTGCTCATGCTGCCAGCGTAGAGACAGCTCCCACCGATCGGCTCGGCCGGGGTTCACCGCGGTCCGGCGCGTGCCGATAGAGCGGTGTGGCGGATGGCGCGAAGCCAGAGGAAGGCGACCTCTCGGGCCTCGTCGCGGCGGTGCTGGTGCTCTACGTGGAGCGCGCGCTGGGCCCCGACGGCGTCAAGCAGGTGATGGATCGGGTCGGCGCCGAGCTGGTCCTGGAGGTGGTGGAGAACTGGGAGGAATGGGTCGAGGTAGAAGTGGTCTTGGCGATCGCCATCGCGGTGGCGGAGCTGTGCCACGAGCCCGACATCGGCCGACGGACGGGTGAGGAGCTGTTCCGGGTGCTCCAGGAGCGGGGGCTGCTCCTGGTGCCCAACCACGTGCCGCTGGCCGAGCTCATCGAGGCCGTGGTGGCCAGCGTGAACACCGCCAGTGACCTGCGGTCGGCCAACGTGATCGAGTGCGGTGAGCACGAGGCGAAGGTGCTGGTGATCACGACGGAGAAGGGCCGGACACGGTTCTTCTGCCGCCTGCTCAGCGGGGTCTACGCCCTGATCCCGAGCCTGCGGGGGATGTCGGGCACCGTGGTCGAGACCAGCTGCGTGAACCGTGGCGACGAGGCTTGTCTCTTCCAGCTGCGCTGGCGGTCGCGAGCGTTCCCGGGTACCGAGCTCGATCCCTGGCACGAGCGGGTCAAGCGCCTGCAGGAATGGGCCTGGGAGCTGGCGGCGGAGAGCCGGGATCACGCCCCGGTGGCGCTGGAGGCCGCGGCACTCCTGGAGGAGATCCAGCGCCAGACCCTCACTGATCCCCTCACGGGTGCGGGCAACCGGGCGGCGTTGGAGCGCCGGGTGCAGCTCGAGCAGGACCGCCGGGGGTGTCTCGACGGGCTCACCTTGCTGTTCGTCGACCTCGACGGGTTCAAGGCCATCAACGACACCTGGGGCCACGCAGTCGGCGACCAGCTGCTCGTGCAGCTCACCGCCCGGCTCAAGGCGGCGGTGCGGGGCACGGACCTGGTCGTGCGGCTCGGTGGCGACGAGTTCGTCGTGCTGTTCCCGCACATCCCCCGCGGCGAGGTCGTCGATCGGCTGGTGCGCAAGGTCTTGGCGGTGTTCGAGGACCCGTACCTCGTCGGGGCCGAGCTGCTGTCGCTGAGCGGCAGCGTGGGCATCTCACGGGCTCCCGATCACGGGGCCTCGCTGCCGGCGTTGCTGCATCACGCGGACCACGCGATGTACCGGGTCAAGCGGGCACGCAAGGGCGCGGAGGGCCTCCGGAGCTGACAGCAGCCGGGTCCCCGCCCGCCAGGCGCGGGCGACGCCCCCTTCCACCGCCCTCACGGCGAGCCACGCGGCCATACCGGCGAGCACGGTCAGCAACGTCACCGGCAGAGCCGGCAGGTGCCGGTCGAGCACGGGGTACACCTGCCAGTGCACGAGGTAGACGTACATCGACGAGGCGGCCAGCGCCGCGAGCAACCGGCCGGCCAGGCGAGGTACCCGCACCGAACCGACCCACAGCACGGCCAGGATGCCGGCGGTCACGACGGCGTTGCGAGAGGGCTCGGCGAAGAACGTCGGGACCGCGAGCACGGCCAGCACGCTCACGAGTGCCTTCTGGTGGGCGGTCGTGGACCGGTGCACCAGCCATCCCAGCGCGAACAGCCACAGCACCGAGTGGGTCCGGTAGATGTCGTTCGCCGGATCGCCCATCGGGACGTGCCGGAGCGCGAGCGCTCCGAACAGCACCGCCAGGGCGAACCGGAACGGGTGACGGCGCTCGAGCCGCCGCACCCCCGGGACCGCGAACACCACCGCGACCAAGAGGAGGACCTGGACCAGCACCTCCATGAACCAGTACCAGTACCGCCACACCCCGTCGGCCAGGTAGTTGTTGGCCAGCAGGACGTTCGCCACCGTGTAGCGGTCGGAGGCGAGGTGGAGCAGACCGACGTAGGCCATGGTGGGCACGGCGATCCGCCCGATCGTGGCGAACGCTCGACGGAGGTGGTGTCGCTGGTCGGCGGACGTCAACTGGAACCGGGCGAAGTTGAACCCCGCGATGGCCAGCAGGAGATGGGCCCCGCCGAGCAGGTCGAACAGGCCGACGTGGGTGCCGACCACGCCCACGATGGCCAGCGCCCGCAGCGCGACGCTGGTCTCCATTTGCGAGCCTGCTGGCCGGCGGCGGGGTTCGAGGCGGTTCAGCTCGCCGATGGGCATCACGTGCCAGCCCTCGGGGAGGTACCCGAGGGCTTCTTCGATGCGGACGGACATCTCGACGTAAGAGAGCGAATCCCCGCCCAGATCCGCGAAGGTGTCGGCGTCGGTGGCGACCTCGCACCCGAGCACCCGGGCGAACTCGTCGTTCAGGGGCTTCGCTCGAGAGGCACAGGAGGGCAGGTCGCGGGGCGGGCCGGCTGGAAGCGGTCCGTCGGGGACTAGAGGGAACCAGGAGGCCACGGTGGCGTAGTCGGGCTTGCCGGTGGCCAGCCGGGGCAGCGCGCCGACCAGCCGCACCTGCACCGCGGCAGGGGGCAGGCCGAAGCAGCGGGCCACGAGCCGGCTGGCGGTCGCGCCGGCCCCGGGCTCGGAGCCGGCGACCGCCAGCAGCAGCCGCTGATCGTCACCGGTGCACAGGGCAGTGTGACCCTGCTCGGCGAGCACCTGCTCGACCCGGTCGAGATCGATCCGCAGGCCGAAGGGCTTCACGAAGCGTCGTGCCCGCCCGGTGATCTCGTAGAGCCCGTCCGCGTTGCGCCGGCCCAGATCGCCGGTGCGGAGCACCTCGACGGTACGGCCGAGCGCCAGGTCGCTCGGTGACCCGGCGTAGCCGAGCATCACGTTCGGCCCCCGGTAGACCAGCTCGCCCTCGCCGGCGGGTAGCCCGTCGACTGGCTCGATCTCCAGCGATCCACCCGGGACGGGCACGCCGATCGAGCCCGGATGGCTGGCCGCGAGGTGGGGTGGGAGGTAGGCGATGCGGGCCGTGGCCTCGGTCTGGCCGTACATGACGTAGAAGTCCCAGCCCCGGCGGCGACCGAGCTGCGCATACCGTCTCACCCGCTCGGGGGACAGGCGGCCGCCGGCCTGGGTGACGTAGCGCAGGTGCGGGAGATCCATCTCCTCGAAACGGACCCGGTCAAGCAGATCGAAGGTGTGGGGCACCCCGGCGAAGCTCGTGGCCTGCTCCCGGCGGAACGCGTCCCAGAAGCAGGTGTCGACCACCGAGAGACCGGTCACGAGCAGGCTGGCTCCCTGGCTGAGGTGGCTGCTGATCACCGAGAGGCCGTAGCAGTAGGCCATCGGCAACGTCGTGGCCGCGCGGTCGCGCTCGGTCAGCCCCAGGTACTCGGCGATGGCCACGGCGTTGGACTGCAGGTTCGCCTGCGACAGGCGGACGAGCTTCGGCGAGCCGGTCGAGCCGGAGGTGCTGAGGATCACTGCGAGATCGGGGTGCAGATCGTGGCGGGTCCCCTCCCGGCGTTCGTCGACCCACCAGCCCTCCTGGCCCGCCGAGAGCACCACATCGGGGTCGTAGTGCGTGGTCAGGCGCGCGGTGAACGGCGAGCCAGCCGGGGTGACCAGCACCGGGTGGCCGGCGGCCAAGCAGGCGAGGTAGGCGACGATGGAGTCGAGGTCGTTGCCGGCTTCGAGTAGCACCAGCCGGCGCACGGGACCGAGGCGGTCGGCGAGCTCCTGGCTGCGGCGGCCCAGCTCGGCGTAGGTGAGGGTCCGGCCCTCCGGGGTGACCAGCGCGAGGCGACCGCCGTGGCGGCCCAGGTCCGCGGCGAAGGGTGTGGGCGTGGCCCGGTACCGTTCACGAGTGGCGACCGTCATGTTAGGTCAGCCTAATACAAGAGTAGAGGGTGCCCGAAATGTCGGGTCGGGACCTGCGGCCGGCCCGTCGTGGCCCTCAGACCATCGTCTGGCCCGCGCTGGTGTTGACGGCTTCACCGGTGATGGCCGCGGCCTCCTCCGAGAGCAGCCAGCAGATCGCGGTGGCGATCTCCTCCGCCGTCTGCAGCCTTCGGAGCGGGATCTCGCGTTCGAGGTAGGCCTCGAGCCCCGCAGGGCCGCCGAGCAGTGACTCGAACAGCCCACCGGGGTTGATGAGGTCCGTGTCGACGGTGCCGGGGCACACCGCGTTGACCGCGATCCCCGACGGACCGAGCTCGAGCGCCAGGCACTGGGTGAGAAGGATCACCCCGGCTTTCGCGGCGCAGTACGCACCGAGCATTGGGAAGGCTCGCTTGCCCGCCTGGCTGGACACGTTGCAGATCCTGCCGTGCACTCCCGCGTCGATCATGCGGCTCGCGCAGGCCTTCGAGACCAGCCACGTACCCACCAGGTTCACGTCGAGCACGCGCCGGAACTCGTGGTGGGGCAGGCTCACGAGGGGCCCGAGACCGAAGCCGGGCCCGCTCCCGCCGGCGACGTTGGCCACCGCGGTGATGGTGCCGAGGGCCTCCGTCGCCGCGGCGACCGCGGCCTCGACCTGCTCGGTGTCCGACACATCGGCGCGCACCGCGACGGCCCGCCGGCCCAGCGCTTCGATCTCGCCCACGACCGCGTCGAGATCGTCCGCGGTGGCGGTGCCGTGCGCCGGCGCGTCCTCGTAGGGCCGGGCCAGGTCGAGGCACGCGACCGAGGCCCCCAGCTCGGCCAGGCGACGTGCCGTGGCCCTTCCGATGCCCCGGGGGCGGGCGGCGCCGGTGACCAGGGCGACGGTGCCGGCGAACGGTTGGTGGCTCACAAGGGTCTCCTTCGTTGAGCGGACCGGATCCTACGACGAAGGGCGCTCGATGGGCGGTGCCGTGCGCGCCGGTCAGGCCTTGGAGATGGTGTCGCCCCGGCGGATCGCGCCACCGCGCACGACGCGGGCGTTGACACCCCGCAGGCGGAGCGCGCAGCCGATCGGCGAGTTGACGAGCCGGACGGCGTCGGCGCCGAAGCGGCGGCTGAACTTCGCGCAGCCCCGATGTGGTTGGGCGGTGATCTCGATGAGGGTCTCACCGATGGCGAGCCTGCTGCCCGGAGGGAGGTTGGCCTCGCTCAGGTCGAGGTCCACGTAGAGCTGATCGCCTGCTTCGGGCCAGCGGTCCCGCGGGCCCGCCAGCAGCTCCATCACCCGGGCGCTCACCAGCGTCAACTGCCGGTCCGGGTCGGGGCCCTCGGGCCGGCGCGAGCTGCTGCGGGTCGACCACGAGTCGCCCACCAGCCCCGAGGCGATGTCGAGCTGAGCCTCGTCGAGCACCTCACGCTGGTCGACCGCGGGACGGCGCACCACCAGCTCGACGATGCCGTGGTCGGCCGGTGCCTGGCGGATGCGCTCGAGGTGCACCCCGAGCAGATCCTCGCCGCCCGTGCCCTCGGGCCGATCGCCGCCTGCGGTGGTCATCCCGACGAGTGTGGTGGACGAGCCGGTCGGGATCCAGCGCGATCACCGGCCGTGTCGTCGATGAGCGCAGGTCAGGTCGTCGCCCGCGGCGGTACGGGCACCAGCACGCAGCGGGTGCCGCGGTAGATGGTGGGCATGCACTTGTTGCAGTGGATGCACAGGCCGTCGTCGCTGGTGCCGTCCCGGAGCTGGTTGACGAGGTCCGGCTCGCGCAGCAGCGCCCTGCCCATGGCCACGAAGTCGAAGCCCTCCCGCATCGCGTGCTCGATGGTGTCGCGGCGGTTGATGCCGCCGAGCAGGATCAGCGGCATCGACAGCGCGGCCCGGAACTGGCGGGCATAGGGGAGCAGGTAGGCCTCCTCGTACGGGTAGGTGGGCAGGAACCGGCTCCCGAACAACTTGAAGCCGGTGCGGATCGGCTGGGGGAACACCCGGGCCATCTCGTGGATGGGCGCCTCGCCGCGGAAGAGGTACATCGGGTTCTGCAACGAGCTGCCGGCCGTGAGCTCGAGCGCGTCGAGGCTCCCGTCGCTCTCCAGCAGGCGAGCGATCTCGATGCTCTCGTCGAGCCACAGGCCGCCGGGCACGCCGTCGGCCATGTTGAGCTTGGCGATGATGGCCAGACGATCGCCCACCGCCTCCCGAACCGCCGAAGCGACCTGGCGGGCGAAACGGCTGCGGTTCTCGAGGGAGCCGCCCCACTCGTCGGTGCGCTTGTTGAGCTTGGGGCTGAAGAACTCGCTGATCAGGTAGCCGTGCCCGAAGTGCAGCTCCACGGCGTCCGCGCCCGCGGTGGCGACGTGGCGGGCGGCGTCGGCGAAGTCATGGGTGATGCGACGGATGTCGTCGGGGGTCACGGCCCGTGTGAACCGCATCGCCAGGGGACTGAAGATCCGCGACGGCGACAGCCCCCGGTGGCCGGTGGCCGCGGCCACCGCGCCCGCGTGGCCGATCTGCACCGAAACGGCCGCGCCCTCGCCGTGCATCTCCTCGACCAGGCGGGCCAGCCCCGGCACGGCCGCCTCGTCGAGGATGATCTCGTTGGGCGTGCCGCACCCTTCCGGTGACACCGCGCAGTAGGCGATCGTGGTCATGCCCACGCCGCCTCTCGCCACCGCCCGGTGGAACTCGATCAGCCGGTCGCTGACCACGTGATCAGGGGTCGCTCCTTCGAACGTCGCCGCCTTGATCACCCGGTTCCGCAGGGAGACGGGGCCGAGCCGGGCGGGAGCGAAGGGGTCGGGGACCGTGGTCGTCATGGTCTCATCATGGCCCGGAGGTGAGCCCCCGACGAACGGCGGATGGTGCGCGCCAGAGAGGCATCGTCCCGGTCGCGGGGTCGTACTGCTTCAGCCACGTCGGCAGGAACACCGGGTCCGCGAAGTCGCGGGGATGGTGAGCCGGTAGCGCCGAGGCCGCCATCACCGGTAGCACCGCGAACGCCAGGCTCACCGACCAGCGCAGCAACCGGACGTAAGTCACCGGCTTGAGCGCCCGGCCCGAGCCGAGGACCATCAGGAGGGTACCGATGGTGGCGAACCACGCCAGCAGGGTGAAGGTGGTGAGCATGGCGAGCGAGTAGCGCACTCGTGACCCGTCGATCGCCTCGAACACGTCGTAGGCCACGTTCTTGTGCTCCACCTCCTCGGCGAGGTGCCAGAGGAACAGCGTGGTGGCGATCGAGTCGCCGTCGTCGAAGAACTCGTCGAGATGGGCTTCGGACCAGCGGGCGAGCGCGAAGGCGATCGTCTCGCTCGCCGCGGCGAACGCCACGTTGAACCGGACGCTGCGCGTGCGCCCCAGCCAGCCGTAGGACCACCCGATCCAGCGTTCGAGGCGGGCGATGCCGCGATAGCGGCTGGCGACGAGGTCGTTGAAGCGGCGGTGCTGGCGGTAGTGGCCCGACTCTTGGCGCAGGAACGACTCCACCTGGGGTCGGAGCCGCGGGTCGAGCTGGGGGAGCGCGGCGCGGATCGAGCGGATGAAGTAGGGCTCCGCGTAGGGCATGAGCAGCGAGACGCTGTTGGCCCCGAACGCGAACTCCGGCAGTCGTCGGTTCCAGGCGGGGTCGAGGTCGTCCGGGTACTCGAACCGGATCCGGCGAACGGGCAGCGCTGGCGCCGGGTCGGTGCTCAACCGGATCGGTCCCGCAGCTCGTACTTGAGGACCTTCCCGCTGGCGTTGAGCGGGAAGGCCTCCACCACCTCCACCGAGCGTGGGACCTTGAAGTTGGCCATGCGCTCCCGGCACCACCCGATCAGGGCGTCGGGGTCGATCTCGGCGCCCGGGCGCGGGATCACGAACGCCTTGCCGACCTCACCGAGGCGGTGGTCGGGCACGCCGACCACCGCCACCTGGGCGATCGAGGGATGCTCCATCATGATGTTCTCGATCTCGGCGGGATAGGCGTTGAACCCCCCGACGATGAACATGTCCTTGAGTCGGTCGGTGATCCGCAGGTTGCCCCGCTCGTCGAGCACCCCGATGTCGCCGGTGTGCAGCCACCCGTCGGGGTCGATCGTGGCGGCGGTGGCCTCGGGGTCGTCGAGGTAGCCCTTCATGATGTTGTAGCCGCGCACCAGGACCTCGCCGGGTTCACCGGTGGGCACGGATCGGCCACGCTCGTCGACCAGCCTCACCTCGACGCCCGGGATCGGCCGCCCAGCGGTACGGGCGATGGTCTCGGGGTCGTCGTCGTGGCGACACATGGTGGCGATGCCGGTGGCTTCGGTCAGCCCGTAGCCGGTGACGATGGTGGTGAAGGTGAGCTCGTCGCGCATGCGCCGGATCATCTCCACGGGCACCGTCGCGGCGCCGGTCACCGCCAGGCGGAGGGTCGACAGGTCGTAGGAAGCGAGGTCCGGATGGTCGAGGATGGTCTGGTAGATCGCCGGCGGTCCCGGGAGCATGGTGACCCGCTCCTCCGCCACCCGGCGCATCACCGAGGGCACGTCGAACACCGGGTGGGGGATGATCGTCGCACCTTTGAGCAGACAGGCCAGGATGCCGGCCTTCAGCCCGAACGCGTGGAAGAACGGGTTGACGATCAGGTAGCGGTCGCCCTCGCGCAGCCCGACCACGCTGGCCCAGCTGTCGTAGGCCCGGATCGACGCCCCGTGGGTGAGCATGGCGCCCTTGGGTCGACCGGTCGTGCCGGAGGTGAACAGGATGTCGCACACGTCGTCGCTGCGGATGGCCCGGACCCGCTCGAGGACCTGCGACCGGTCGATGGCGTCCCCGCGATCGAGGAAGCCCTGCCAGCCGATGCACCCCCCCGGCACCGAGCCCCCCACCACAACGGTCTCGGCCAGTGCCGGCAGCTCCTGGCCTCGGAGCAGCTCGACGTAGTCGGTGTCGAGGAAGTCGGTCACGGTGAACAGCAGGCGTGCCCCCGAGCGCCGCAGGATGTAGGCGGCCTCGTGCCCTTTGAACCGGGTGTTGAGGGGCACCACGACTCCGCCCGCCCGGTAGGTGCCGAGCGCGGCGATCGCCCACTCGGCTCGGTTCGGTGCCCAGATCGCCACCCGTTCGCCAGGCCGGATCCCCGAGGCCACGAGGGCCCGAGCCGCTCGGTCGGCCTGCTCCAGCAGGCCCTCGAAGCTCAGTCGCAGGTCACCGTCGACGAGTGCCTCGCGGCCGGCGAAGCGGGCCGCGGCCCGTTCGAGCACCAGCGGCACCGATGGCGGCAGGTCCGGCTGTTCCTCGCCCCGCTCGGCAGCACCGTCAGCCACGTCGATCCCTCGCCTCCTGTCCCTGCCGTCCTGTCCTCGCCTGTCCTCGCCGGTGCGAGCGGCTGGTGGTGCACGGAGGTCTCGGAGGCGTCCCCGCACCCCGCGCACGCCGGACGGGCAGCGTTCGTCGCGGCGACAGTACCCAACTCGGGAGCCGCGAACGAGCGTCCTGTCGTTTGAACCACCGTTCACATAGCGCGATGCTGGCTCGCGCATGACTGGGGAAGGCCGGGCCGCCACCGCGCCTGCGGGTGTGATCACCGACGAGGCGATCGAGCGGCTGCGGGCTCGCATCGGCGTGCCAGAGCCGCATCCGGTGTCCCCCCACTACCGCCGGCCGGGCGAGGACGCCTTCCGCCACGTGGCCGAGGCCTACGGCGACGACAACCCGCTCTACACCGACCCCGTCTATGCCGCCTCGACCCGGTGGGGTGGGCTGATCGCCACCCCGGTGCTGGTCGGTGGCGACACGCTCATCGGGGAGGACGAGGTCTCGGAGGTGCCGGCCGCCCAGCGCGAGCTGATGAGGGGCGACCCGCTGCGGGGGGTGCACGCGTTCTACGCCGCCAGCGTGCGCGAGTGGTGGGCGCCGCTGCGCCCCGACCGTCGGGTGTGGCGCCGCAACGCGCTGGTCGGGGTGCTCGACAAGCCGAGCGAGTTCGCGGGCCGGGCGGTGCACGAGTGGACCGCTCAGGCGTTCCGGGACGACGAAGGCACCCTGCTCGCCGGGCAGTACCGCCTGATGATCCGCACCGAGCGCCGCAAGGCCCGGGAGCGCAAGAAGTACGACGACGTGGCGCTGGCGCCCTACACCGACCAGCAGATCGCCCAGATCGAAGCCCAGTACGCGAAGGAGCGACCCCGAGGCGGTGAGCCTCGCTGGTGGGAGGACGTCGCCGAGGGCGACGAGCTCGGGCCGATGGTCAAGGGACCGTTGACGGTCACCGACATGATCTGCTGGCACGTGGGGATGGGCATGGGCCTCTACGGGATCAAGCCCTTTCGGTTGGGGGCGCGCAACCGGGCCCGGATCCCGCGCTTCTACCACCGCGACGAGCTGAACGTCCCCGACGTGATGCAACGGGTCCACTGGGATCCGGCGTTCGCCCAGCGGGCCGGCAACCCCACCACCTTCGACTACGGCCGGATGCGCGAGACCTGGCTCATCCACCTCTGCACCGACTGGATGGGCGACGACGCCTGGCTGGCCCGGCTGGAGTGTGAGTTCCGGCGCTTCAACTACGTGGGCGACACCCAGTGGCTGCGGGGGACCGTCACCCGTCGGTACCTCGCCGAGGGCGATCGGCCCGCGGTGGACGTCGAGCTTCGGGCCGAGAACCAGCGTGGTGAGCTGACCACCCCCGGGGCGGCCACGATCCTGCTGCCGAGCCGTGAGCACGGCCCGGTGCGCCTGCCCGACCCACCGGGGGGCTCGAATGACCTGGCCGGGGTCCTGGAGGCGATCGCCGCGAGGTTCGACCGGTGAGTGGCTACCAGTCGGCCGAGGGGCTCCGGGTGTCGCTCGACGGCGCGGTCCTGCGGCTGGTGCTGGACCGGCCGGAGAAGCGCAACGCGATCGACGACGTGATGATGGCTGCGCTCGTCGAGACCATCGATCTCGCCGGGCGTGACGAGCAGGTGCGGGCGATCGTGCTGGCCGGGGAGGGCGAGCACTTCTGCGGCGGCGCCGACATCGTGGCCCGCAACGCCGAGGGCGAGGGCCGGCCTCGGGTGGGCAGCGTGCAGCGGCGGGTCCCCTCGCTCGCTCACCGGCTGATCCCGTTGATGCTCACCGTGCAGACACCGATCGTGTGCGCGGTGCGAGGGTGGGCGGCCGGCATCGGCTTACAGCTCGCTCTGGCCGCCGACTTCACGATCGTGGCCGAGGACGCCACCCTGTGGGAGCCGTTCCTGACCCGTGGCTTCACCCCGGACAGCGGGGCCACCTGGCTGGTACCGAGGCTGGTGGGACTGGTGCGCGCCCGCGAGCTGCTGCTCCTCGGTCGCCGGCTCGACGGTCGCGAAGCCGTCGAGTGGGGGCTGGTGCACGCCGCGGTTCCCGATCCGCAGGTGCAGGACACGGCAGCCCGTCTCGCCGACGAGCTCGCCGCCGGCCCCACGGTGGCCCTGGGGCTGACCAAGTGGCTCCTCCACGCGGGGTACGACGCGTCGCTGGAGCAGCAACTCCGAGCCGAGGCGTTCGGCCTGGAGCTCTCGTCGCGCTCTGAGGACTTCCGCGAGGGTCTGCAGGCGTTCCGGGAGAAGCGCCCACCCCGCTTCGGTGGGCGGTGAGGTAGAAGTGATCGACGCGACCGGCCGGGTGCCGATCACCCCGGAGACCGAGGTCGACGAGGCGGCGGCGATCGTGCGGGCCTGGGTGGCCGAGCACGTGCCCGCCGCCTGGCGCGAGGCCGCTGCGGGAGGATCCGCCGCCATCCGTGAGGTGCGCCCGCGGGAGGCGTACGAGGCCTGGTATCCGGTATTCGGCGCGTCCGGCCTGGTGGTGCCCACCTGGCCGGTGCCCTACGGCGGGCTGGGTGTGGGACGGGAGGTGGCCCGGGCCATCGAGGCGGAGCTGGCGCCGTACAACCTGGGGCGCTTGAACCCGCTCGGTCTCAACCTGGCCGCCCCGGCGCTGTTCGCCCACGGCACCGAGGAGCAGCGGCTGCGCTTCCTGCCGCCCATCGTGCGCAACGAGGAGGTGTGGTGCCAGCTGTTCAGCGAGCCCGGTGCCGGCTCCGACCTGGCCTCGCTGGCCACCCGGGCGGTGCGAGACGGCGACGACTGGGTGGTGACCGGCCAGAAGGTGTGGACCACCTGGGCGCACCGGGCCGACTTCGCTGTGCTGCTGGCTCGCACCGATCCCGACGTCCCCAAGCGGGAGGGCATCACCTACTTCCTCCTCTCGCTCCACCAGCCAGGCGTGCAGGTCCGGCCCCTGCGGCACATCACCGGCGAGGTGGACTTCAACGAGGTGTTCCTCGACGGGGTCCGGGTACCCGACCACCAGCGGGTCGGTGCCGTGGGTGACGGTTGGCGGGTGGCTGGCGCGACGCTGTCCGGCGAGCGCCAGATGGTCGCCGGCCAAGGCTCCGGCGGGGTCGACCGCATCGGGGGCTCCGGCACCCGGCGGCTCATCGGGCTGGCTGCCGAGGGCACGGGACCCGCCGGTGGTCGGGCCATCGCCGACCCACTGGTGCGCGACCGCCTCATGCGGCTCTACAGCGAGGAGTGCATCCGGGGCTGGACCAACGAGCGGGTGCGGGCAGGCCTGGCGGCGGGACGCCCGCCCGGCCCCGAGAGCTCGATCGGCAAGGTCCACCAGGGGGATCTCAACCAGCGGACCCAGCTCCTGGCCACCGACCTGCTCGGGGCGCGGGCGATGGCCTGGGAGGCGCCGGCCGGGGCACCGTACGAGGACACGTTGTCCTACGAGGTGCGGGGCATGTTGCGCAGCCGGGCCAACACGATCGAAGGCGGCACGACCGAGGTCAACAAGAACATTCTCGGGGAGCGGGTCCTGGGCCTGCCCCGGGAGCCGGATCCCTGGCGCGACGTGCCCTGGCGCGAGGTGCCCCGGAGCTGAGATGGCCATGGGGTACGAGACGCTGATCGTCGAGCGGCGGGGGCCGGTGGGATGGTTGGTCTTCGACCGGCCCGACGCCGGCAACGCGATGGACGCGGTCATGCTCGGCGAACTCGAGCGAGCCTGGGGGGAGCTGGCTGCTGACGAGGCGGTGCGGGTGATCGTGAACACCGGAGCAGGGCCCGCCTTCTCGACCGGGCTGGACGTCGTGCAGCTGTCGCGGGACCCCGCCGCGCTCGCCGAGCAGTCCCGGCGCACCAGGCGGGCCGAGCTGCGCCTGACCGCATGGCACAACCAGGTCCACAAGCCCGTCATCGCGGCGGTGAACGGGGTGTGCGCGGGGGGTGGACTGCACTTCGTGGCCGATGCGGACATCGTCATCGCCGCGTCGACCGCCTCGTTCGTCGATCCCCACGTCTCCGTCGGGCAGGTGAGCGCCTTCGAGACCATCGCGCTGGTGCGCAAGTCCCCGATGGAGCCGATCGCCCGCATGGCCTTCACCGGTCGCCATGAACGGATGAGCGCGGCCCGGGCCTACGAGCTGGGGGTGATCAGCGAGGTGGTCGATCCTCCCGAGCGCCTGCGGGACGCGGCGCAAGAGCTGGGGGAGAAGATCGGCCGCAACTCGCCCGCGGCGATGGCGGCGACCAAACGGGCCCTGTGGGCCGCGCTGGAGACCGGGCTCACCGAGGCTCGCCGGATCGGGGCCTCGATCCTCGTGGAGGAGAACCTGTGACGTACTCGTCGTTCGAGACCCTCATCGTGGAGCGCCGGGGACCGGTGGGGTGGTTGCTGTTCAACCGCCCCGACCAGCTCAACGCCATGAACGCGCTGATGCGCGACGAGCTGGCGGTGGCGTGGAAGGAGCTGGACGCGGACCCCGAGGTGCGGGTGATCGTCCACAGCGGGGAGGGCCGCTGCTTCCAGACCGGCGTCGATGTCACCGAGATCGCCTCGGACGGGATCGGGATGGAGCGCTACCGCCGTTCCCTCGAGGAGCTCGACCTGCACTTCACCGCGTGGCACCAGCAGGTCTGGAAGCCGGTTATCACCGCCGTGAACGGGATCTGCGCGGGTGGCGGCTTCCACTGGGTCGCCGACGCCGACATCGTGATCGCCGCCTCGGACGCTGAGTTCTTCGACCCCCATGTCTCCATCGGCCAGGTCGTCGCGCTGGAGGCGATCGGCCTGCTGCGCAAGATGCCGGTCGAGGCGGTGATGCGCATGGCGTTGGTGGGACGTCACGAGCGGATGAGCGCGGCCCGCGCGTACCAGCTCGGGATGATCAGCGAAGTCGTCGACCCCCCCGAGCGCCTGCGGGACGCGGCGCAGGAGCTGGGGGAGAAGATCGCTCGCAACTCGCCCGCGGCGATGGCGGCGACGAAGCGGGCCCTGTGGGGCGCGCTGGAGACCGGGCTCACCGAAGCCTGCCGCGCCGGGGCGAAGGAGCTGGTCAGCCTGTGGGGGCATCCCGACCAGGAAGAAGGGCCGCGGGCCTTCGCCGAGAAGCGGCCACCGCGATGGCAGCGCCCGTGACTCTCGGGGACCTGCTCCCCGACCCGCCAGAGCCACCGGATCGCCCGCTGGTCCACATCGGCGAGCGAACCTGGCGGGCGGCCGAGCTGAGCGCCGCGGCGGCAGCGCTCGCCGAGCAGCTGCGCGCGCAGGGCATCGGTGGCGGCGACCGGGTGGGGGTGAGCCTGCCGAACGGTGGCGAGCTGGTCGCCACCCTCTTCGGCGTGTGGCGGGCGGGCGCCACCTACGTCCCCCTCAACCCGCGAGCTCCCGTGGCCGAGCGGGAGCGGCAGGCCGAGGCGGCCGGGACGGTGGCCACCGTCTGCCTGCGCGACGGTGTGCCGACCGTCGAGCGCACCCCTCGCCCACGACAGGTGCCGCCGCGATCGGCGGAGATCGCCCTGGTGCAGTTCACCTCCGGCACCACCGGTCCACCGAAGCCGGTCCCGCTGCGCCACGACACCGTGCTCAGCCAGATCGACGGGGTCCTGGCCAAGCTGGGCGTGGTGGCCGGTGAGCGTCGCGACGAGGAACCCATGCCGAATTTGGTACCGGTCTCGCTGTCGCTGTGGGCCGGGCTGTACACGGTGCTGTTCGCCTTCCGCGTCGGGGCGCCGGTGGTGGTGATGGAGCAGTTCGAACCCTCGTCGTTCGCCGAGCTGGTGCGCCGCCACCAGATCCGCTCCACGGTCCTGCCGCCGGCTGCGCTCTGCGCGCTCGCGGACGACCCGGCGATCGGGGACCTCTCGCCGCTGCGGTTCGTGCGCAGCATCACGGCTCCACTCTCGCCGAGCGAGGCCCGCCGGTTCACGGACCGCTTCGGGGTGACCGTCCTCAACAGCTACGGGCAGACCGAGCTGGGTGGCGAGATCATCGGCTGGAACGCCGCGGATGCCCGCGCCCATGGGACGGACAAGCTGGGATCGATCGGTCGGCCCCATGACGGGGTGGAGGTCCGCATCGACGACGGCGAGCTGTGCGTGCGTACCGCGGCCATGCGCGCCGGCGGCGTGACCGTCGACCTGTCGGACCGCCTCACACCCGACGGGTGGCTCCGCACCGGGGATCTGGCCCACATCGACGACGACGGGTTCGTGTGGATCGACGGTCGGGTCTCGGATCTCATAAACCGGGGCGGGTTCAAGGTGTTCCCGGCCGACGTCGAGGAGGTCATCAGGAGCTCGGGAGCCGTTGCCGACGTGGCGGTCGTGGGGGTGCCCGAGCGGCGGCTGGGGGAGGTGCCGGTGGCCTTCGTCGTCCCGAGGACCTGGCCACCACCGCCGGATCTCGCGGCGCTGCTCGTGGCCCACTGCCGGGACGAGCTCGTCGCCTACAAGGTTCCGGCGCGCGTCGTCCCCATCCGGGCCCTTCCCCGTAACGAGATCGGCAAGGTCCAGCGAGCGGAGCTCGTCTCCGCTGCGCTGGCGACGGCCGGAGCTGACCTGACCGCCATCCCATCCGAGGAGCGACCATGACCACCAGCGAGCGTGACGACTACTCCGGCCCCTTCGATCCCGACTTCCGCTACGAGGACCTCTCCAAGGAAGCACTCGTGCGGCTCGTGCGCGAGTACGCGCTGATCGTGCAGCTCCTGGACCGGTCGGTCTTCACGGCCATCGGGATGCGCTACGGCCAGCAGGCGGTGCAGGAGATCGCGATCGACGAGTGGCGCGGTGCCAGCCCTATCTACGGCGAGCGCCTGCGCCGGATCCTCAACATCGAAGGCGACGACGTCGAGGCCATCTTCAAGGTGCTGCAGGTCGATCCCGGCTTCGCCCAGCACTACATGGACGTCCGATACGAGGTGGTCGACGAGCACCACGGCTTCTTCGAGCTGGCCTCGTGCGGGGCGCTGCTCGACGTGGAGCCGTACGGGCCGAAGGCAGTCACCAGCATGTGTCACCACATCGAGGACGGCACCTTCGACTACACGGCGCAGGCCGTGAACCCGAAGGCCCGGATCCGCCCCGTGCACCGCCCACCCCGGAAGCCCGCGGACCGGGTGCCGCACTGCCGGTGGGAGGTGGTGATCGACGACACCACCGAGACCCTCCCGGAGCCCGACGTCACGGCGATCGTTCGGGCCACCACCGCGGCCACCTACGAGTTCCCGCCGATGCGGGACGGCACGCCGCATCTTCCCGAGCGGGATGGTTCGGGCTCACTCCACGACTGACCCGTTGGCGAGGGCCAGGAGCGCCGTCGGTCCTCGCCGTCGGGCGCCGGGTGGGGAGGTGGCGGGCGGGGGACGCCGCGCCCTCTCGCCGCGCGGTCTCCATGAGCAGCAACCGCAGCCCCGACGAGTCGATGAACTCGACGCCGGCCAGATCGACGTCGACGGCTGCGCCCTCGGGGATCTCTTCCAGTCGGCGCCCGAAGACGGGCACCGTCGAGGCGTCGAGGTTCTCGGGCGCGCGCACCACATGGACGACCGGGTCTCGCTCCACACGAGCTCCCTACCCGGGGGCGATGACGGGTCATGCCTGGTCGATCGTGCCGGGGGCGGGTCGCACGGGGTGAGCCCACGATACATCCCGTAGGGTGGGCCCGATGACAGGTCGACGGGTCGAGAACAGCACCACGCCACGGGTCGCCATCCTGGGTGCGGGGGCCGGTGGACTGTGCATGGCCATCGCGCTCCGGCGGAGGGGGATCGATTCGTTCGTCATCTTCGAGAAGACCGACGGGGTCGGTGGCACCTGGCGCGACAACACGTATCCGGGAGCCTGCTGCGACGCGAAGTCGCATCTGTACTCGTACTCGTTCGAGCTGTGGCCGGAGTGGTCGCAGCACTTCGCGGCTCAGCCCGAGATCCTCGAGTACTTCGAGCACTGTGCGGACGTTCACGGGTTGCGCGACCACCTGCGATGCAACACGGAGGTCACGGCGCTCACCTGGGAGGAGGAGACCGGGGAGTGGATCGTCGACACCCGGTCCGGTGAGCACTGGCGGTTCGATGTCGTGGTCTCGGGACTCGGCCAGCTCAACCGCCCCTACGTCCCCGACATCGAGGGCCTCGAGACCTTCCAGGGCACGACCTTTCACTCCGCCCGGTGGGACCACACCCACGATCTCACCGGTCGGCGGGTGGCCGTGATCGGCAATGCGGCCAGCGGCGTGCAGTTCATCCCCCAGATCGCGCCGAAGGTGGCGCGGCTCCACGTGTACCAGCGTTCTGCGAACTGGATCCTGCCCCGCATCAACCCGCCGTACTCGGAGCGCACCAAGCGGTTGTTCCGGGAGGTCCCGGGTGTCATGCGGCTCTACCGCGCCTGGCTGTACGCGAGCTACGAGTCGCGCTTCGCGATGATGCGCCGCGACTCGCGGCTCGGGCGCCTGATCGAGCGGCTCGCCGAGCGATACCTGGAATCGGTCATCGACGACCCGGAGCTGCGTGAGGCGCTCACGCCGGACTTCCCTGCCGGGTGCAAGCGCCTACTCATCTCCAGCGACTACTACCCGGCGCTCACCCGCGACAACGTCGAGCTGGTGACCACCCCGATCGAGCGGATCGCTCCCGAGGGCATCGTCACCGCCGACGGCGTCCTGCGCGGCGTGGACACGATCATCTTCGGGACCGGCTTCGACACCACCCACTTCCTCGCCCCACTGGTGGTCAAGGGGCGCAACGGGCGCTCGTTGGAGGAGGTCTGGCGAGAGGGCGCGGAGGCATACCTGGGCATCGCGATCTCCGGCTTCCCGAACCTGTTCATGCTCTACGGGCCGAACACCAACCTCGGGCACAACTCGATCATCTTCATGATCGAGTGCCAGGTGCACTACGTCATGCGGCTGGTCGACCGGATGCTCGAGGCGGGGCGCAGCAACCTCGACGTCCGGGCGGAGGTGATGGCCCGCTACAACCGCGAGCTGCAACGGGCCATGCACCAGATGGTGTGGGAGTCGGGCTGCAAGAGCTGGTACAAGAACGAGTTCGGCAAGGTCACCAACAACTGGCCCCACACCACGGTCCGCTACTGGGCACGGACGCGCCAGCCGGCGCGCGGTGCATTCGAGCTGCGGCGGGTCGCCCGGCCAGGCGATCCCGCCGGACGCGTTCAGGGGTAGCCGATCTTCCTGGTGCAGCCCCAGCCCGAGTACCCCACCGGGGCGACGTAGCCCCGAGGACCGTGGTAGCCCTGCGTGGCGACCCGGTTGGCGACGATGATCTGCTGCTCTCTCGTGGCTTGGCCGGCGAGCGGCGCGAACTCGCGCCCGCCCCACGCATCCCAGGTGCCGTTGTAGAAACCGAGGCCGCCGCTGTAGCGCGAGCCGGTCATTCTCCAGTTGCCCCCGGTCTCGCAGTACGCCATCCGGTCCCAGTACTCATCCGGCGGGACGCCCACTTGTTCCTCGCGCAACTGGCGGGTGCTCGCTTCGGCTGCGGCGCGGGCCTCGGCCTCGGCCTGTGCCCGAGCAGCCGCGATCGCCTCCAGCGCGCTGCGCAGCTCCGCTCGGCGCTGCTCCTCGGCAGCCGCCTCGGCGGCCGCCCGGGCCTCGGCCTCGCGTTGTGCGTGGGCGAGGACCTGCTCGGCGTCGACCGGGCTGGCATCCGGGATTCCGGAGCCTGCCCGACCCTCGGCTCCCGTGGACAGGGTGCCGACCTCGGCGTCGCCGGACGGTGCAGGGAGGAGCGCGCCGGTGACGACGGCCATCACGGCGACGAAAGCGGCCACGAGCGCGCGCGGGGACAGGAAGATGGACATGGCGGGGCACCTCGGTGGGAGGGGAACGGAGGACTCGGGGGTCGAGAGGGGGCGACCACGCCCGAGCAGGAACCCACGTATGTTGCGGTTCGATGACGGACGTTACCGGGGGGTAACGCGACTCTGTCAAAACGAGACGGGTGACATCGGCCACGCGGGTCGCAGGTGGCCGGCGTCGGAGGCGGGCCGGGAGCCGGTCAGAGGTGATCCGGTAGGACGGCCTCGATCAGCCGCGGGCCGGGCTCGGCGAACGCCACGGCGAGCTGGTCGGTGAGCTCCTCGGCGGTCTCGGCCCGGGTGGCGGGCACTCCGGCGCCACGAGCCAGGGAGACGAAGTCGAGCTCCGGCCCGGTCAGATCGAGCATGGCCTTGGCCCGGGGACCGGGCGGTTCGGCGCCGACCCGGTTCAGCTCCATGTTCAGCACCGCGTAGGAGCGATTGGCGAGCACCACCGTCACGACATCGAGGGCCTCGCGGGCCTGGGTCCACAAGGCTTGGAAGGTGTACATCGCGCTGCCGTCGGCCTCGAGCGCGAGGACCTTGCGCTCCGGGCACGCGATGGCGGCCCCGGTGGCCACCGGTAGGCCCTGACCGATCGCTCCGCCGGTGAGCGTCAACCAGTCGTGTGGTGGAGCGCCAGCGGTGAACCCGGCCACGAACAAGCCCATCGTCTGGCCCTCGTCGGAGACGATCGCTCCTTCCGGCAGGGTGGCCCCGATGGCCTGTCCCAGCGTCTCGGCGGTGAGCGGCCCGCTGGGGCGCGGCGGGCGCTGGGCCGGCTGGCGTGGCGGCTCCGGCGGTGCGCCGAGGCACTCGGCGAGCATGGCCAGCGCCCCCGCGTCGTCGTCGCCCGGCCCGGCGAGCACGTGCACCTCGCATCCCTCGGGCACGAGATAGCTGGCCTTGCCCGGGTAGGCGAAGAACGACACCGGCGCGGCGGCGCCCACCAGCACCAGGTGACGAAGACCCGACAGTTGCAGTTCCGCGAACTCGGCCAGGTAGCCGAGTCGTTCGACCGCCGGGCAGCCGGCGCCTCGCGCCAGGCGCGGCGGAAACACCTCGGCGAGCAGCTTGGCGCCGGTGGCGGCCGCCACCCTCGCCGCGGCCTCCACCGGCTGCTCGAGTGTGGCGGTCGAGCCCAGCAGCAGTGCCGCGGGTTCGCCGGAGCGGAGTGCCCCGGCGATGTGCTCCACGGTCGAGGCGTCCACGGCTCGGGCGCGGGGGCGCTCGAGTGGCTCGGCGGGGCCGGGCGCGGGTGACCACGAGACGTCCGCGGGCAAGATCAGGGTGGCGACCTGCCCGGGTGGGCCGTAGGACGCGGCGACGGCCTGGGCGGCGTCGAGCGCCACCTGGTCCGGGCTCTGCGAGGTCCGGATCCAACCCGAGACGTTTCGGGCCACCGTCTCGATGTCGGACTCGAGTGGCGCGTCGTACCGCTTGTGATAGGTGGCGTGGTCCCCAACGATGTTCACGATCGGCGACCGGGCCCGGCGTGCGTTGTGCAGGTTCGCGACCCCGTTGCCAAGGCCGGACCCCAGGTGCAGCAGGGTCGCTGCGGGGCGACCGGTCATGCGTGCGTAGCCGTCGGCAGCGCCGGTGACGACACCTTCGAACAGGCCGAGCACCCCGCGCATCTCCGGCACGGAGTCGAGCGCGGCCACGAAGTGCATCTCCGAGGTGCCGGGGTTCATGAAGCACACGTCGACACCAGCGTCGACGAGGGTGCGGATCAGGGCCTGCGCGCCGTTCATCGCTCGGTCCACCTCACCTCAGTCGAAGAGCTTGCCGGGATTGAGGATGCCGGTGGGGTCGAACGCGGTCTTGATACGCCGCATGAGGTCGATCTTCACCGGGTCCTCCAGCTCGAGGAAGTAGCGCTTCTTCTCGGTGCCGATGCCGTGCTCGCCGGAGATGGTGCCGCCCAGCTCGATCCCCACGGCGAACAAGGCGCGCATCAGGCGGTAGCGCACCTCCGGGTCGGGTTGGAACACGGCCAGATGCACGTTGCCGTCACCGGCGTGACCGCATCCGGCGATCCAAGCCTGGTGCTCGGCCGCGAGCTGGGAGACCCGGGACATGAACCGGGCGATGGCGGCACGGGGCACCACCAGGTCGACGATGTCGTCGGCGTTGTTCGCCTTGGCGAGCCAGAAGGCCTTCTCCCGGGCTTCGATGAGCTGGGTGGCAGCGTTCGGGGGAAGCACGTAGACGTCGACCGCGCCGAGCTGCGCGAGCTGCTCGCTGAGTGCGGCGACGTCCTCGTCGAGCCGGTCGGCGTGCGAGCTCTCCATCATCACCACCAGGTAGGCGAGGGCGGTGTCCTTGATCTCCTGGGGGATCCCGAGCTCCAGGCCGTAGGTCGAGCAGGTGGCGCTCATCGTGAGCATGTCGATGTACTCGAGGATCACCGGGCCGATGCCGCTGTCGACGATGCGGGGGACGGCGGCAGTGACCTCCTCCAGGGTGGTGAACGGTGCCAGGACGGTGGCTCGGTGCGCCGGCCGCGGATACAGCTTCAGGATGACCTCGGTGACGATCGCCAGGGTGCCTTCGGAGCCGATGATCAGCTGGGTGAGGTCGTAGCCGGTGGTGGCCTTCACGAACTTGCCGCCGGTACGGATCACCTCACCGGTGGGGAGCACCGCTTCGAGGCCGAGCACGTGATGGCGGGTGACGCCGTAGCGGACCGCTCGCATGCCACCGGCGTTGGTGGCCACGTTGCCGCCCAGGCTGGCGCTGTACTCGCCCGGGTAGACGGGGTACACCAGACCGTGCTGACGGGTGACCTCGTCGAGCTGCTCGAGCCGCACCCCCGGCTGGACGACCGCCACGTGGTTCTCGGTGTCGATGTCGATGATCGCGCTCATGCGGTCGAAGGCCAGCAGGATGCCCTCGGCGCGGGGGATCGCCGCTCCGGACAGCCCGGTGCCGCTGCCGCGGGCGGTGACCGGGATGCGGTGCTCGTTGGCGACCCGGAGTACGGCGGCGACCTCGTCGGTGGTCTCCGGGAACACCAGCGCCGCGGGGATGGTCGGGGTGCCGCCGAGGGCCTCGTCGTGGGTGAAGTCCTCCTTGATGGCGGTGCCGGTGAGCACGTTGGCCGGCCCCACGATGCCGGTGAGCAGTGCCGCGATCTCGGTCAACTCCGGTGCCCTCCGCTGTCCCGGTCGACGGCTCGTGCCGCCGGCGCCCCCGGTGCGTGCCTGCTTGTGTAGGTGGCCGCAGCGGGTCGGTCAAGCTCATGGGGATGACGGCTCACCACAGGCCGAGCTCGAGTCCCGCCGCGATCGTCTGGCCGAGCTCCGTCGCCTGCTGCAGGTGCTCGCCCTCCAGGTCCCCGATGACGATCAAGGGTGGCTGGACCTCCTTCCAGCCGAGACCGGTGGTGATGCGCCGCACGCTCCGGGTCGCTCCACTGCCGTCGTCGTGGCGGCCCTTCACGATCAGCGCGTAGGGGAGACCACGGGTCTCCTCCACCACCGCGTAGTAGCTGCGGTCGAAGAAGTCCTTGAGCCCGCCGCTCATGTACCCGAAGTTCTCGGGCGTCCCGAGGATCACCGCGTCCGCCCACCGCAGGTCGTCGGGCCCCGCGTCGAGCGCCGGTCGCCAGCGAACCTCGACCTGTTCGATCTCGTCGGCCCGCGCGCCGGCCACGGCGGCCTCGACCAGTCGCCGGGTGCCCCCGGTCTGCGAGTGGGAGACGACGAGGAGATGGCTGGTGTCGCTCTCAGCCATCGCGGCCCCCGGCGCACGCCTCCCCCCACAGGCCGCGGCCCGCGGATCGGGCCGATGCCACCGCCGCCCGGATCTCCTCCACGTAACGCACGTTGGGTGGGATGGTGAGCTGCTCGGCGAAGCCCTGCTCCGCCAGGTCCAGGTTCACGAACAGCCCGTCGGGCAACCGGCGGACGTAGGCGAGGGTGCGGCCATAGCGGTCGTGCTCCTCCACGTCGAGCTCCAGCCGGACGTTCGTGCCCGGCGGCAGCAGCGAGGCGGTGTACGCGGCGGCTTCCTTCCCGAGGCACTCCACGGGCCGCCGCGGGTCGACGCTCTCGGGGGTGTCGATGCCGATCAGCCGGACCCGGCGACCGTCGGTCAGCTTGATCGTGTCACCGTCGACCACCCGCTCGACGGTGGCTGTGCCCCCCGGATCCGGCTCGGCGTCAGACGCCCGCTCGGGCCGGGCGCAGGCGCCCGCGGCCAGCATCACGAGGACACCGCAGGCGAGGAGGTGCCGGAGCTTCGAGCTGGGCACGGCCCGAGTGTAGGGTCCGTGGTGTGAAGGTCGTGATCGTCTACGAGAGCCTCACCGGAAACACCAAGCGGGCGGCCGAGTTGATGGGCGGGCTGCTCGCCGAACGGGGAGTGGACACGACCGTGTGCCCGATCACCGCCATCGACCACCAGGCCCTGGCCCTCGCCGATCTGGTCGTGGTGGGCGGATGGGTCGACGGCCTGTTCTTCGTCGGGCAGCGTCCCGGCCGGGCAGCGCGCCTCGAGTCTTTCCCGCCTATCGATGGCAAGCGCTGCCTCGTCTACTGCACCTACGCCATCGATCCGGGCAAGACCCTCGAGAAGCTCACCCGCATCATGGAGAGGCGAGGAGCCGAGGTGCTCGGAGGCATGACGATCAAGCGCAGCCGACTGGAACAGGGCGCCCGCGAGTTCGTCGACCGCCTCCTGCAGGCCGTCCCCGCCTGAGGGGCGGAGCGGCCGGCATGGAACGGCGATCCCGTGGCCTCGAGGGGAAGGTCGCGGTGGTCACAGGCGGTGGGTCGGGTATCGGGCTCGCCTCGGCCCGGGCGCTGGCGGTCGAGGGTGCGCGGGTCGTCGTCTCCGACATCGATGAGGAGCGTGGGCGAGCCGCGGTGGACACCCTGGCCGCCGAGGGTGGGGAGGCGGTGTTCGTCCGCACGGACGTGGCTGACAGTTCGCAGTGCGAGCAACTCGTCGAGGCGGCCGTCGAGCGTTTCGGCCGTCTCGACGTCCTGCACAACAACGCTGGGGTGGCCTGGCCGTTCCGTGACGGGTTCACGCCCGAGGTGTCCCCGCAGGTGTGGGATCGGGTCATCGCCGTCAACCTCTCGGGTGTCTTCTACTGCTGCCATTTCGCCATCCCGGTGATGGCGCGCACCGGTGGTGGCTCGATCATCAACACCGCGTCGTCGATGGCGCACCTGCCTCTCGGCGGTCTCGATGGGTACGCAGCCTCGAAGGGAGGCGTCGCCCAGCTCACCCGCTCCCTGGCACCCGGCTGCGGGCGGCTGGGCATCCGAGTGAACGCGATCAGCCCGGGGTACGTCGATACGCCGATGAACGAGATGATCTGGGCGAGCCCGGCGCTCAAGGCCGGCTTCGAGCGTGGTCACGCGACGGGCTTGCAGACCCCGGAGGAGGTCGCGGACGTGGTGGTCTTCCTGGCGTCCGACGCGTCGCGCAGCCTCACGGGAGCCGTGATCACCTGCGACCGCGGCTGGACGGCCTTCAAGCAGCCGGAGATCCTGGGCGGCGGATGAGCGCCCCGGCCGGGGACGTGCAACCATGACGCTCATGACGATGGTTGACATCCCCCGCGCCCTGCACCGGGGCGAAGACGAGCTGCCCTTCGTCGACATCGGTGATGGCAGCACGATGCAGCTCCTGCAGGTCGACATCGAGGCCGGCCTGTGGGTCGTTCGGACCCGGTTCAACCCCGGCTACGAGGTGCAGACCCACAAGCACACCGGCGAGGTCTATGCGTTCACGGTGTCGGGCCGCTGGAAGTACAAGGAGTACCCGGAGGTGAACCGGGCGGGCTCGTACCTGTTCGAGCCGGCCGGGTCCGTCCACACCCTGACCGTCCCGGAGGACAACACCGAGGTGACCGACGTGTTCTTCGCCATCCGGGGCGCGAACCTCAACCTCGACGAGAACGGCAACGTGGTGAGCGTCTGGGACGCGCAGTTCGTCCGAGACGGCTACTTCATGCTCTGCGAGGCTGCGGGCTACGGCCGACCGGACGTCATCGGCGCGTAGGCCACCTGCGATCGTCTGACCCGCCGGGGGTGCTGCCCGGGCCAGCGCGATTCACGCCCCGCAGCGTTCGAGCGCGTCGCGGTAGAGGGACGCCAGCAGGGCGTTGCCGTCGTCGTTCGGGTGGATGGAATCGCTGGTGAGCGTCCGTCCCGGGTTCGCCTCCTCCCAGGCGGCCACCGCATCGGACCATTCGATGACGTCGATGCGGGGGTCCTGTGCCGCCAGGTCGCGCAGCGCCTGGTTGAACGCCAGGGCTCGCGGGCCGACCCCGGGCCCATGACCTTCGATGCGTTCGTTGACGGTGACCAGGTGGATGCAGCGGACGCCGTCGAGGGTGTCGAGGAGGCCTCGCAGCGTGTCGACGGTGGAGGAGATGTCCTCGTCACTGTTGGTGACGTCGTTGGTGCCCAGGTTGATCACCACCTGGCGCTGGGGGAGGCGGCCGGCTCGGGCGGCTGCGGGGAGCTGTTGGCCGACCCGGTAGCCGATCTTGCCGTCGATCGTGAGGGCCCATTGGTCGCCCAGGACCTCCCGGAAGGTGTCGGTGGCGCCCCAGGTGATGGAGTCGCCGATCAACGCCACGGGGGGCCGCTCGCGCCCGAGAGGCACGGCCAAGGCCATCGCACCGAGCACGAGCGCCACGAGGATGACCCCGACCACGGCCGAGACCGGCGGTCGGGAGGCGCCTGGTAGCGGGAACGGCCTCACCGCTCCGACACGATACCGATGAGCTGACCTGGATGTCGCCGCAGCGACCTCAGGTCGTCGGCTGGCGGAAGTGGGGGATCACCCGCTCACCGAGGAGCTCGATCGAGCGCATGACCGACCGGTGCGGGATCGCGTACGGGTTGACCAGGCACAGCAGCAGGTCGCAGCCGGCAGCCCGGTAGCGCTCGGCCACCTCGAGGCAGCGCTCCGGGTCCCCGACGATGCACGAGCCACTCGACTCCAGGTAGTCGAAGGTCAGCAGCGACAGGTCGAGGTCCTTGAGGATCTCGGCGTAGTCGTAGGTGCCGAGTGGCTTGCCCTCGAGCCAGGAGGCCACGGTCCCGATGTGCCACAGCGCCGTGCGGACGTACCACTCGAACGAGTCCCGGGCTTCCTCGAACGCCTTCTCGGTGGTGTCCGCGCAGTGGACCATGGTGAAGGTGGCGGCGCGGCCGTTGACGGACTTGCCGACCGGGCGGGCACGGCCGAGCGCGTCACGGTAGAGGGCGATCCGGTTGGCGAGCTCCTCGGGCGGGACGCCGATGGTGAACGACAGCAGGCCCAGCCCGAGCTCACCGGCGAGCACGTGGCTCGGCTCGCTGCTCGACGCCGCCCACAGTGGTGGGTGGGGTTGCTGGAGGGGCTTGGGGTGCACCCGGCGAGCGGGCATCTGCCAGAACTCGCCGTCCCACTCGAAGGGGTCCTCGGTCCACGCGCCGACGATCATGCGCAGAGCTTCCTCCCACTGGGCGCGGGTCAGGTTCGGATCCGCGCCGAACCCTTCCAGCTCGGCCCGGGTGGAGGAGCGGCCTGTGCCGAACTCGAGCCTGCCGTCGGTGACGAGGTCGACCACCGCCGCCGCCTCGGCGGCTCGAATCGGGTGGTTGTAGGGCTTCGGGAGCAGTCTGACCCCGTGACCGATCCGCAGGCGGGAGGTCTTGGCGGCGATCGCGCCGTAGAGGGCGTCAGGAGCGGAGCAGTGCGAGTACTCGTCGAGGAAGTGGTGCTCCACGGTCCAGAAGGAGGAGAAGCCGGCCTGCTCGCCCCACACGGCCTGCTCGATCGTGTTGCGGTAAGCATCGTGTTCGCTCGTGGGAGTCCACGGCTTGGGCACCGGGATCTCGTAGAAGAGGGCGAAATCCATGGCGAACCTCCGGTTCAGCGGCTCAGGCCGCGCACGATGTGGGACTGGACGAAGCGCCGGACGGCCTCGGGGTCATCGAGGTCGACGGCCACCGAGGGCATGAGGACCAGCGAGAGCAGGAGCCGCACGATCCACTCGGCGGCAGCCTGGTGGTCGAGATCATCACGGATCTCCCCTCGGGCCGCCGCCCGGGCGAGGAAGGGTTGCCAGAAGTCCACCCATCGCTCCACGAGGGAGGAGCTGCGAGCGGTGAGGAGGATGGCGAGGATCGAGTCTTCTTCTCCGAGCGGCAGGGTGAGCTGCTCGTCGTCGACGTGTTCCCGGATGAACACTGCGGCCTCAGCGACCTGCGCGGCCAGCGAGCGGCGCCGGGCAACTGCTGGTCGGGACCCGGCGACGAACCGCTCGGCGACTCGCTCGAGCACGGCGTCGATGAGCGCATCGCGATCGGCGAAGTAGCGGTAGACGGACCCGCGGGAGACGCCGGCCCGCCTCGCCACCTCCCCGACGGACAGATGCCGCAGGCCGAGGCGTTGCAGGCAGGCCTCCGCGGTGTCGAGGATCCGCTCGTCGGTGGGATGGTCGGAGCGCTGCACAACTGGACATCTGATATACAAGTGTTCAATGACCGGTGACAAGGGTCGGTTGGCCGGGAAGGTGGTCCTGGTCACGGGCGCGGCGTCGGGGATCGGCGCGGCGTGCGTCCATCGGTTCCACGGGGAAGGCGCGATCGTGGCAGGCCTCGACGTGGCGGAGGTCAGCGCATCGCCGGTCGACGTCATGCCGGTCGACGTCCGTGACGAGGAGGCCGTCCAGGACGCGATCGACGAGCTCGCCGCTCGTCACGGGAGGCTCGACGGGGTGGTGAACGCGGCCGGTGTGGCCGGTGGTGGCGCGGCTCACACGCTGGATCGCCAGGAGTGGGATCGGGTCCTGGATGTGAACCTCACGGGCACCTGGCTGGTGTGCAAGCACGCGATCGCGGCCATGCTCCGCCAGGAGCCCGTCGACGGGGAGCGGGGAGCGATCGTCAACCTGGCGAGCGTCGAAGGTCTCGAAGGCACCGCTGGCGGCAGCGCCTACAACGCGTCCAAGGGCGGGGTGGTGATGCTCACCAAGAACCTCGCCATCGACTACGGCGGCCAGGGGGTACGAGCCAATGCGATCTGCCCCGGCTTCATCGAGACGCCGCTGACCGAGTCCGTCTACTCCTCGGCTGGCATGGAAGCGGTGCGTGAGCAGGTCCGGCGTGAGCACAAGCTCGGGCGCCTAGGCCGGCCCGAGGAGGTGGCTGCCGTGGCGCTGTTCCTGATCTCCGCGGACGCGTCGTTCGTGACCGGTCACGCACTGGTGGTGGACGGCGGATACACGGCCGGTCGCGATCACGGCGTCACGGAGCTGCTAGGCCTGTAGTCGGTGCGCCAGGAGATCCTCGACACCGCGCTGCGGCTCATGGCGCAACGTGGCTACACGGCGACGTCGATGCGGGCCCTGGCCGAGGCGTGCGGCTGCAACGTGGCCATCCTCTACCGCCATTTCCCGTCCAAGGAGGCGATTCTCGAAGCGATCGTCGAGCAGCGCCGTGAACGCGTGTTCCAGGGGCGGGCCCCGGTCCGGCGGGGACGAGACGACGAGGCGACCCTGACCCGGTTGCTGGTCGCCCTCCTCGATCGGGACGTCGAATACGAGTACATCTACCGGATCATGCTGGGTGAGGGCATGCGCTCGAATCCGGCTGCCGTCAAGGCCCGGGACGAGCTGTGGCGCTCGACCGAGCGGGCTTATCGGCGGTGGATCGTCGAGCTGTTCCCGCAGTTGACGGGCAGCTCCCGGGTGGGCCCGCTGGCACGGACGCTTCGTACCCTGGTGCAGGGCACCTACGGCGAGTTGGTGATGGTGCCACCCGAGGCTCGAGCACGTGCTCTGCGGCGCCGGTCCCGCGAGCTGGCCGGGGTGCTCGCGCCTGCGCTGGTGGTTGACCCTAGAGGTAGTACACGACGAGCTCGGTGATGGCCCCGTTGCCGTCCACGGTGAACACGTCCAGCGTGCGGAGGGGCGCGGCGTCGGCGTCGGCGAGCGGGCTGGTGGCGAAGAACTCGAGCATGGCGGTGCGGTCCTCGGCCACCAGCCGCCCGGGTCGTAGCCTCGCTCGTCCAGCGAAGACGATCTCCTCGTAGAAGCGGCGGATCGACGCGTGACCCTCGTAGCGCCCGGTCGGGTGCAGCAGGGTGGCGTGCTCGTCGAAGAGCGCGAGGAGGCGCTCGCCGTCGGCGTCGTTCACCGCGTCGACGTAGCGCTGGGCGGCCCGGCGAGCCAGGGCGTCGGGCCCGCTCATCCGAGGAACCTCACGGGCATGTGCCGCACACCGGTGTGCTTGTTCGAGCGCGTCCATTCCACGGGTCCGGCCAGCTCGCAGGCCCGCACCCGGTCGAGCAGGGCCTCGAAGACCAACCGGATCTCGAGCCGGGCCAGATTCGCCCCGAGACAGAAGTGCCCGCCGTGGCCGAAGGCGAGATGGCGGTTCGGCTCCCGGGCCACGTCGAAGCGGAAGGGGTCGGGGAAGACCTCCTCGTCGCGGTTGGCCGATGCCCACCACAGCGTGACCTTGTCGCCAGCAGCGATGTCCTGATCGCGAACGGTCACGTCGCGGGTCGCGGTCCGGCGGTTGTAGGTGGTCGAGGAGGCCCACCGCAGGATCTCCTCCACCGCGGTGGGCATCAGCGATCGGTCGTTGCGCAGCGCCTCCCACTGATCCGGATGCTCGATGAGTGCCAGCATGCCGACCGCGATCGAGTTGCGGGTGGTCTCGCTCCCGGCCGCGATGAGCAGGTTGAAGAACATCTGCAGCTCGAGGTCGGTGAGGAAGCTCGCGTGAACGACTGCGGAGATGATGCCGTCGTCAGGAGTGGCGCGCTTTTGGTCGATGAGCCAGGTGCCGTACTCGAACATCGCGGCCGACGCGGCCGTCGCCCGGTCGTCCTGCTCGCCGAGCTCCCGCCCGTCGTAGTCGAGAGTCGCATTGGCCCACTCGAAGAGCCGGTGGCGATCGTCCTGTGGCACCCCCATGAGGCGGGCCGCGGCCTGCAGCGGCAGCTCGGCCGCGACGTCGAGGAGGAAGTCACACGATTCCGCTCCCACCGCGGCGTCGACGATCAACTCGGTGCGCGCCCGCAGCTCGGGCTCCATGGCCCGAAGCGCCCTGGGGGTCACCGCCGGGGTGACGACCTTGCGGATCTGCTGATGGCGGGGATCGTCCATCATGTTGAGGAGCACGCCCGCCGCGAAGCCGGAGGGGAGGTCTTCGATGAGGGTTCCTCCGCCTTCCCGCCCGCCGCCTGTGTGGGAGGAGAACGTATCGCCGTCGGACGCGATCGCGACGATGTCCGGGTGGCGGGAGACCACCCAGAATCCCTCGCCGTCGGGGGTGTGCTCGGTCGGGGGGTGCCACCAGACGGGCGCCTCGCGGCGGAGCTCGGTGAACACGTCGTGGGGGAAGCCCTGCGCGAACGAGTCGAGGTCGGTGAGGTCGATCGCCGGTCGCATGCGGCCCCCTCTCCGGCTCCACCACGAGCCGGGATCACGGTGTAAACGAGCGTTTACACAGGATACTCCAGGGATGACGACCGGTCACGACCATCACGGCGGCGTCCTCCTCGAGCTCCCCGAGCGGCGCTGGCAACTGAGTCACACCGTTCTCACGGCCGCCGTCGCCATCGGCGTGCTCGCGCTGGTGGGGCTGATGGTCTGGTGGCCGCGCGGGGAAGGCCCCGTGTTGAACCCTGGTGGCACCCCCCTCCGCTACGTCGACGCCATCGTCCAGTCGGTCACGATCGAGGAGTGCCCCGGTCTCGAGGCGAGCGGGGCACTCACCGACTGCCAGCGGGTCACCGCCGCCACCGCCGACGGGGACACCGCCCGCTTCACGATCTTCGCCACGGACTTCGACAAGCCGACCCTCGTGGCCGGGGATCGGGTGGTGCTCGCGCGCAACCCGTTCGCACCTTCCGAGTATCGCTACAGCTTCTCGGACTTCCAGCGCACGCAACCGCTGCTCCTGCTCGGCGTGCTGTTCGTCGTCGCGGTGGTGCTGTTCGGGCGGTGGCAGGGTGTGCGCGCCCTGGCCGGCATCGTGGTGAGCTTCGTGGTCCTGCTCGCCTTCCTCCTCCCGTCGCTCCTCCGCGGGAATCCCGCCCTCCCCGTCGCCCTGGTGGCGACGGTGATCATCGCCTTCCTCGCCCTGTACCTGGCTCACGGCGTGCGCCTGACCACGACCGTCGCTCTGGTCGGAACGCTGGCCAGCCTCGCCGTGATCGCGGTGCTCGGGCAGGCCTTCGTCGGCTTCACCCGGTTGACCGGTCTCACCGGTGAGGAAGCGCAGATCCTGCGGATCACCGCCGAGGCGGTCGACCTACGTGGATTGCTGGTGGCCGGCATCGTCGTCGGAGCCCTCGGGGTGCTCGACGACGTGACCGTCACGCAGGTCTCCGCGGTGGTGCAGCTCCGGCGGGCGAACCCATCCATGTCGAGGGTGGAGCTCTACCGCTCGGCGTTGAAGATCGGCCGTGACCACATCGCATCCACCGTCAACACGCTCGTGCTGGCCTACGCCGGGGCGTCGCTGCCGATCCTGCTGCTGTATGCGGAGGCCGGGCAGCCCTGGGCTCGGGTGACCGCGGGGGAGCTGGTGGCGATGGAGATCGTGAGGACCCTCGTGGGCTCCATCGGCTTGATCGTCGCGGTGCCGATCACCACCGCGCTCGCCGCGGTGCTCCTCTCACCACGACCCACCGCCACCACCGCCGCCGCCACCACCAGCGGAGCCACCACTTGAGAACCCGCTGCCTCCACTCGAGGGCGGGGGTGTCGATGCCAGCGTCCGGCTCGCCGCGGTGGTGAACGAGGTGGTGACGACGTTGAGGCGCTCGACGGTGAAGGGCTGGTTGCCGACGTACCAGGCGCTCGTCGCGGCCGTCGCCTCCACACCCAGGGAGGCGAAGGTGCGGGCCCACCGATCGGTGATCCCGAGCACCACCGCGTAGCCCAGGTAGTCGCTGAAGATGTTGCGTTGCTCGGCCCACCTCGCTCGTGGTGCCTCGGAGTCGACCATGAACTGCTCAAAGCCGCCGATCCGGCGGCGCAGGCCCGTGCCGGCCGGGGTGCGTCTGGGGAACCTGCCGGCGAAGAGCACGATCGCCAACGACGCCACCAGCAACGGCACGGTCAGCAGTGCCAGCGTGGTGAAGGACGCGGCCGCGGCCAGCACCGTTGCGGAGACCACGGTGAGCAGGATCCCGAGCGCTCGCCACCGGACCCGCACCCGGTCGGGACGAGCCGCGAACCAGCCTCGGGAGATCCCGTTGTCGTAGACCTGATCGATGACGTTCCCGAGGCGCTTCGCGAACCGGTTACGAAGATCGCTGAGCAGTACGGTGTCCCGACGGGCGAAGAGGGCGTTCATCAGGGTGCGCTCGTAGCCGAGCCAGTCGAGATCGTCGTCGCGCAGGCGGACCAACCGGTAGTCGTTCCTGCGTCCCTCGCCGACCTGCTCGATGCGCAGCGCACCACGCACTGCCAGGTCGACGATGGTTGCCGAGATGTCGAGCGGCCGGACGCTCTCGTTGCGGACCAGCGCGAGCTGCGCGGGGCGCACCCCGTCGGGAGGAACGAACTCGACCGGGGAGTCACCGCGCTCGAAGAGTGGGACGGGCACACCGTCCGCCCCCGCGGGTGCGAAGGCGATGTCGGTGGGCGAGCCGGCGAGGCGCCGGTCCCGCCCGACGGCGAAGGCGAGCGCCGCGACCCCCGCCAGGAGTGCGGCGAGCAGCGCCGCCGAGCCGCCGACGGTCAGCGGGGTCACGGAGAACGCGCGGGTGAGCGACCAGCGCCGTTCCAGGAGCAGGGGGGCGTCAGCAACAGCTCCGGCCGGCAGAGCCACAGCCACGGTGAGTCCTTCGCCTGGCATGAGCTGCTGCTGCTGGAAACCGGCTCGATCGCCGGCCAGCTCGCCCGCGTCGCAGGTGGCCGTCGACCCTCGCCGGCCCGCGTAGCACGCGAGGCGGAACGCCGGCGTGGGAGCATGGACGGCGACCGTCACGTCGTAGAGCGGCACGTCCCAGCCGTCGCCGGTGACGTTCCAGTAGAGCTCCTGGTGGCCGGGGAACGCGTTGACCACTCCCTGGAGGCGGTATCGCAAGCGGTAGGTGTGGCGGCCCCGCACGGTGCGGTCGGGGTCGCCGATGCGGATCTGGGTCGTGCCGTCCGGCCCGTCCTCCACCACCCAGTCGGCAGGAGTGCCGGTGGGGCTGGTCACGTCGAGGACGGACAAGGGGTACACGCGGTCCCACTCGTCGTTGCAGCGCTGGGTCAGGCGGAGCCGCCGGAAGATGCCATGGCGGTCGGTTCTCCCGTCGAAGTCGTAGTCGATGGTCTCGGTGAACACCGCGCTGCCATCCTCGCCCACCTGCACGTCGACGGCGAAGGCGCGGACCGCCTCACCGCGGGTCTGCACGAACGTCGGGAGCGATGGCACGGAGCCCGGCACGCCCTGCAGCCCACCGCCAGGGGACGGCTCGGGGGTCGTGGCTACGCGGGCGGCGCCTTCGCACAGGACGTCGTCGCGGCGCTCTGCGGCCCCGGCAGCATCGGGCCAGCTCGAGCTCACCAGCACGAGCAGCCAGAAGAGGGACACGGCGACCGCGACCTTCGTGCGCACCGCGCACCACCTTCGCGCGGCCGGCAGGGCCATGTGCCCGCTCTTCCAGCTCCGGGTGCGTCGCTCAGTGTGAGCTACACTCAGGGCGTTCGGCGGAAGGGGGAAGCCGATGGAAGCCCAGGGGAGCCTGGTCCATCGACGCGAGGTATCAGGTGGACCGCCGGTACGGCGGTGGTACCAGAGGGGATCGCTGGCCGTGCTGGGGTTCGCGGCCCTCTCGGTCGGTGTGCTGGGCGCGGGAGCCTCGACGGGCGGTGGCCCCGGGGTGGGCTCGCCTCCCGGTGAGCTCGCGCTGGCGGCCGAGGGTTCCTCCGACGGCCACGACCACCCTCATGACGGCGACGCCCACGCACACGACACCTCGGGCAGCGACCATGCCCACGGGGACGGCGCCAGCCACGCAGCCGGCGCGCCCCACGCGCACGGACCGGACGGGGGGTCGGGATCGCACGGCCACGACGACCACCCGGACAGCTCCGGCGGCCATGACCATGCGGTGGGCGGCGCAACGGACGATCACGGCGATCACCACCATCCCGGCGGCACCACGCCTGGCGCCGACGGTCACGACCACGCCGGCGGCAGCTCCGGCCCCGGGGGAGGGGACCACGATCACGGCGGGGACGGCGGCGGGGGACTCCCTGGCCCCGGCGACCACGACCACGACCACGACGAAGGCACCGGTACCGGCGCCACGCCCGAGCAAGAGGCGCGAGCGGCGGCTCTCCTGGCGGCCACGGAGGCCTCGATCCCGAAGTGGGCGAGCACCCGGGCCGCTCACGCGGCTGGTTTCCGCAGCATCGGTGATGCGGTGACCGGCTTCGAGCACTGGGTGAACTGGGAGTGGTTCCTCGACGATGTCGTGCTCGATCCCGAGCACCCCGAGTCGCTCGTGTACCGCGTCCTGTCGGACGGCACTCGGGTGCTGGAGTCCGCGATGTACATCCTCCCGCTGGGAGCGACCATGGCCGATGTGCCCGACGTGGGCGGCCCGCTCACGCCGTGGCACATCCACGACAACCTCTGCTGGGACTTCAGCCGGCCCACTCCGATCGTGGTGGCCACGACGGTGAGCGGGGTGTGCCCCATCGGCACCTTGTTCGTGACCCCGCCGATGCTGCACGTGTGGATCGTCGACACACCTTGCGGGCGATTCGCGGAGATCGAGGGCGTGCAGGGGACCGCGAGCTGCGACCACCACCACCAGGGCTGAGCAGGCCGGGGTGGGCTGCCCTCCTCCGATCAGTGGGCGTCCCTCCCCGGGATGGGCAGTGCCGGCGGCTCCGCGAACGCCGGGGGTCCGTCGAGGTCGAGGCAGTCGAGCAGGTTGCTCGCGTTCGCGTCGCGCCGGGTCAGCGCGCCGAGGTTCCACTTGGTGGCGATCAGTCGCAGCACCGAGGTGTGGTCGTGGATGACGTGTGACACGTAGTCCCGGCGCGCGTAGGGCGAGACGACCACACACGGCACACGGAAGCCGAGGCGATCCCACCCGCCCGGCAGGTGCACGTCGGGCACGAGTTTCGGCGGGATGTCATCGGGTGGCACGGCGGGAGGAGGGGGGACGTGGTCGTAGTAGCCGCCGTGCTCGTCGTAGGTCCAGATCAACAGGGTGCGGGGCCAGCAGGGCGACCCGAGGACAGCGTTGATGATGCGGGCCGAGAAGGCTTCGCCTTCCTGGATGTCCTGCGGGTTCTCCTCGGACAGGTCGGTGCGGGGGGTGACCAGGCTGAACGGGGGGAGCGTTCCCCGGCTAGCGTCCTCGACGAAGTCGTCGTAGGTGCGTCCACGGCCGGGGTTCGCGAACCACACGGGTGGGTAGAGGGCTGGTTCCGGCAGGTCGCCGAAGTAGTTGCGCCACTCGATCCCGAGATCGTCGAGACGATCGAAGATGGTGCCGTTCGGCGGCACCTCGTCGAGCGGCGGGATGTCGGTGGTGACCATGCCCATGGCGGTGCCGGACCACATGAACCGCCGGTTGGGGAACGTCTGGGTGAGGGCGGAGGCGAAGTAGCGGTCGCAGAGCGGGAAGGTTCTGGCGAGGCCCCAGTAGAAGGGGATGTCATCGCCGGTCCAATAACCCATGGCGGTACGACCGCTGCCGCTGCGCACGAAGCCGTCGAGTCGGCCCTCGTTCCATTGGATGTGGCAGGCGTTCCAATCCGGAGCCGGTTCGTCGGGGGGCTGCCGGGTGGTCTCGAAGTGGTAGGCCCGGACCGGGTTGCCGTCAGTGTCGGGGTTGGCGTCGAGCGGGCGACCCTGGTCATCGAGGGTGAAGCCGTCCCCCCGGCCGAGCATCCCGAAGTAGTTGTCGAAAGAGTGGTTCTCCATCACCAGCACGACGATGTGCTCGATCTGGGGCAACAGGTCCGTGCCCTCGGGAAGGTCCGGGGCGGGGCGGCTCCCCGGCTCGTGCACGGGGCCGGCAGGATCGAACCACGACGTGGTGAGGGATCCGAGCACGGGCGGCTTCAGCGTCATGGGGGCTCACGCTACTTCCAGGACGATGCCGTCCCGGGCCCGCCGGGCGACCCCGGCGGCCACCGCGTAGGCGACCGCGTTCGTCGTCGCGTGGGTCAGCACCGGCGCCAGGACGCTACCGGTGCGCACCCGCTCGACGCCGAACAGCACCCCCGCGAGGGTGGTGGCAGCCACGGCGCCGGCGACGACCGCCGCGGGATGAGCGGTGCGGGTGGCGGGGTGGTGCTCACGATCGGCCAGTGCCGGCAGGATGTGCCACAGCCCGAACAGCGCGGAGCTCACGGCGATCGCACCGGGTGGGCTGAAGCGCCGCATGGCCAGCCCCAGGATCACCCCACGGAAGACGACCTCCTCGTAGACGGCGGTCCCGAACGGGATCTCCACCAACGAGGTGTACGCCACCTGGCCGGGTGAGACGTCGAGCACCCGGGCATCGGTGAACAGCGGCCGGGTGCGGGGGACCAGCGCGCCCGCTCCGACGATCGCGCCGATGACCAGCGAGCCGAGGACCCCGCGGCGCAACGCGGCGCGCAGGCGGGCGGGACCGAGGCCCAGTTCGTCGAGCGAGGCGCCTGCTGCTCTGGCCGCCGCGACCGCCGCCGCCGCCGACGCGAGGTGGGTCCCGAGGTGGAAGCGAACCGGCACCAGGCGATGGTCGACGACGTGGGCGGCCGCGATGCCACCCACGATCGCGGCCTCGGCGACGGGCCGTCCCGTCCCGGCCGGCTGGCGGGTGCCTCGGCGCCTGCGCATGGCTGGGGGAGCGTAGCGGGCACCGGAGCTACGCTCGCCGCCATCCCGGTCCGGGAGGCATATGGCTTTCGACCCTGCAGACGAATGGTTCCGGCGGCCGGACGTGTGGTCCGGTGTGGTGCTCGGTGCGTGGGTCGCCGCGGAGTCGTTCGGTCCGTCGCTCATGCCGCGCACCACGCTGGACCAGGCACTGGTGTCGGGTGCCTCGGCGGCCACCGGGTTCGCGGTGGGGAACGCGACGTACGGGTTGATCGGTCGCGAGGTGGAGGTGCGTGACCAGCCCCTCGCATTCGGTGCTGCCCTTGCGGCGGCGTTGACCGCGAAGCTGGTGCTCGCTGACGCGGCGGCCCGCAGCCTCCCGGCGGCCACGCTTCGGGCCATGGCCGGCGGGCTCGCCGGTGGTTCGGCGGCGTGCGGCGCGGTGGCGCTGGTGCGCAACGCCGAGCGACCGGGCGTGACGGCGGGGGTGCTGGCTTCGATCGGCGCGGCTGCCGGGTCGGTGGTGCTGTTCCGATCCATCCGTGACCAGGTGGCACGCCGCGACGACATCGATCCACCGCCCCCCCGCCCGCTCCCTGCGGTGGCGCAGAGCGCGACGGTGGCGGCGCTGCTCGCCGCGGTGGTCAACGGCTACCGCAAGAGCGGCCAGGCGATGACCCGCGTGCTGCGCCGCCGGATCGGGCTCTCGCCCGGCATCAGCGAGGTCGGCGGGCGAACCGCGGCGACGATGGCGTGGGCCGCGGTCATCACCGCGTTCGCCGACACCTTCGTGCGGGGGATGGAGCTCTACGACCGGGTCATGGACCCTGGCTATGACACCCCACCCGACACGCCCGCGTGCTCGGCCGGCCCCGGCTCGGCGGTGAGCTTCTCCAGGACCGGTCGCCAAGGCCGGCGCTTCCTGCTCAACCGGCCCTCGGCCGACGACATCCACTCGGTCATGGGGACCCCGGCACGGGCCGAGCCCGTGCGGGTGTTCGTGGGCTATGACGCGGCGCGCACTCCCGAGGACCGGGTGGCGCTCGCGCTCCGGGAGCTCGAGCGGGCTGGCGCCTTCGACCGTTCGATCCTGGTGGTCGGCTGCCCGGCTGGCACGGGCTACGTCAACACCGTGCCGTTCGAGGCCGTCGACCACCTGGCTCTCGGCGATGCGGCCGGTGTCGCCGTGCAGTACGAGCGGCTCCCCTCCCTGCTGGCGCTGCACCGCACCGGCGTCGGTGGCGAGCACGTCCGGCTCCTGCTGGCCGGCATCCGTGACGCGCTCGCGGAGCGACCCCCCTCGTGCCGGCCCCGGGTCGTGCTGTACGGAGAGAGCCTGGGGGCTTGGGCCGGCCAGAACGCGTTCCTGCACCGCGGCCTCCGCGGGCTCGACGAACTCGGGGTGCAGCGGGCGCTGTTCGTCGGGACCCCGTACTACAGCGGTTGGCTCCATGAAGTGCTCGGGGGGAGGGACGTCACGCCGGGGAGCGTGTTGGAGGTCCCCTCAGCGCTGCCACTCCGGTCGCTGAGCCCCGCGCAGCGGGCCGCTCTGCGGGTCGTGCTGCTCACCCACCACAACGACCCCGTCCGCAAGATCAATCTGGGTTTGCTCGTGCAACGTCCGGATTGGCTCTCACATCAGCGGCCGCCGACGGTGCCGGCCCGGCAGCGATTCCGGCCGATGATCACCGGGTTCCAGACCATCGTCGACACCGCCAATGCCACCCATCAGGTACCGGGGGTGTTCCGGGCGACCGGGCACGACTACCGGCTCGACGTGCCCGCAGTGGTGCGAGAGGTGTTCGAGCTCCCGTCGCCCACCCCTGGGCAGTGGGAGCGGTTGATGACCAAGCTCCAGGACGAGGAGGCGGCACGCGCTGCACGGTTCCAGCTCCCCCGGAAGGAAGACGGAGCGGACGTCGAGCGTCGGGTCAGCGGGACGCGAGACCCCGCAGGCTCGCCGAGCACAGCTCGACGAAGGTGGCGGTCACCTCGTCTCGGGGCAGGCCCCGGTCGAGCCAGGCGGTGATCAACCCCAGCGTGCCGGTGAGGAACACACTGGAGGCCACGAGCGCGGTCGGCACCGGGACGCCGAACTCCTCGTGGATGAGTGCCGCGAAGTAGTCCTCGACGTACCGGTTCCGCTCGCGGCGGCGTTGCTCGAAGGCGCCGCCACCGAGCCGAGCTTGCATGAGGATGGTCAGGACGTTGCCGCGCTCGGTCACGGTGTCGAGGTAGGTCTCGAGCATGGCGCGGATGCGATCGTCGAACGACGACAGACCGGAGGTCCGTTCGTCGATGCGCTGGTCGTAGCGGCGTGTCTCCCGTTCGAACAGCGCGGCGAGCAGGTCGTCGCGGTTGGTGAAGTAGCGGTAGCCGAGTGCCTTGCTGACCCCGGCCTCAGCGGCGAGGCCTTCCATCGTGAGCGCTTCCACGCCGTGCTCGACCACGATGCGGGCCGCGATGTCGAGGAACAGCTCACGTCGCTCGTCGCGGCTGAGCCGGGTGCGCCTCACGATGGTCGTGCCCGCCTTCGTCACCCGGCGGACCCTAGCTCACCAGCGAAGCGCCCACGGCAGACCCACGTCCGGTAGGGGAGGGAGGCGACGGGGGTCGGGACGGGCCGGTCGCGCCGAGCGAGGCGCGACACTGGCGCCATGTCTCTGGTTCTGGTCGACGTTCCCCGCCCCCATGTGGGGCTGATCACCCTCAACAAGCCCGAGCGGCTCAACTCGATGTCGTTCGGCTTGGTGCAGGCCCTCTACGAGACGATCGAGAAGGTGGCCGACGACAACGAGATCTGGGTCGTCGTGCTCACCGGCGCCGGGCGCGGGTTCTGTTCGGGCCTCGACCTGCACGATCGGGGAGTGCCCCCCAACGTGGAGGGCCTGGGCTTCGCACGCCTGGCGATGAAGTCGATGTCGTACATGGGCGGTGTGGTGCCCGCCATGCGTGCCATGCCCCAGCCGATCATCGCGGCCATCAACGGGGCCGCGATCGGGGGTGGGATGTGCCTCGCCCTGGGAGCGGACATCCGCTACGCGGGGGAGTCCGCCACGTTCGCCAACGCGGGTATCACCAACGGCCTGACGGGGAGCGAGCTCGGCATCACCTACCTCCTGCCCCGGGCAGTGGGACTGTCGAACGCGGCGGAGATCCTGCTCACCGGTCGCCGTTTCGACGCCCACCACGCGCTGCAGATCGGGCTGGTCTCGCGAGTGCTCCCCGACGACGAGTTGCTCGATCACGCCCTGGACACCGCGGCGCACATGTGCGAGCTGTCGACGTTCGGCGTGCAGATGACCAAGCAGTGCCTCTGGGCGAACCTCGAGGTCGGCAGCTTGCAGGCCGCCATCGATCTCGAGAACCGCAACCAGCTCCTCGCTGGCTACACGGGAAACCTCGACGAGGCGATCGCCGCTTGGCGGGAGAAGCGCAAGCCGATCTACGAGGAGTGAATGACCCCTCGCTCCCCGGCTCCTCGAGGGCGGAAGTCGTCGCTGGTACGCCCGCTGGGTGAACATTGGGCACCGTCCACGCCAGGCACTAATCTGACGGGTCGTCAGAACTCATCGCCGGCTCCCGGAGGCCCCTCATGCTCGACTACCTCATCAAGGGCGGCACCGTCGTCGACGGCACCGGGTCACCGCCTCGGGTGGCCGACGTCGGCATCCGCGGCGGCCGCATCGTCGTCATCGGTAAGGTCGACGAGGGGGCATCCACCACGCTCGACGCCGGTGGCCTCGTCGTGTGTCCGGGCTTCATCGACCCGCACACCCACTACGACGCGCAGCTCCTCTGGGACCCGGTCGCCTCCCCCTCGAACATCCACGGTGTCACCACGATCATCGCCGGCAACTGCGGGTTCACCCTCGCTCCGCTGAAGGCCCGGGACGCCGACTACCTGCGGCGGATGATGGCCAAGGTGGAGGGCATGCCGCTCGCTGCCCTGGAGAACGGGGTCGACTGGAAGTGGGAGACCTTCGCGGACTACCTGAACCGCTTGGAGGGCAACCTCGGCGTCAATGCCGGGTTCCTCGTCGGACATTGCGCCCTGCGCCGTTACGTCATGGGTGAGGCCGCGGTGGGCGGCGAGGCCACGCCCGAGCAGGTCGACGCCATGGTCCAGCTGTTGCATGAGTGCATCGACGCCGGTGGTCTCGGCTTCTCGACGACCCTCTCGAAGACCCACTCCGACGGCGACGGCCAGCCGGTGCCCTCTCGCTGGTCGAACCGCGACGAGCTCCTCGCGCTCTGCGCGGCGGTCGAGGCCCACGAGGGCACCACGCTCGAGGGCATCGTCGACGGCTGCCTCGACCGCTTCACCGACGACGAGATCGACCTGTTCATCGCGATGTCGCTCGCCGCGAACCGGCCCATCAACTGGAACGTGCTCACCGTGGACTCGCACGAGCCCGACCGCGTCCCACGCCAGCTGAGCGCGTCGACCAGGGCCCGGGAGGTGGGGGCACGGATCGTGGCCCTGACGATGCCGGTGCAGGTGCCCATGAACATGAGTTTCCTCAACTACTGCGCCCTCAACATGCTCCCTGACTGGGGCCCGATCCTGGGCTTGCCGGTGCCGGAGCGCATCGAGAAGCTCCGTGACCCGGCCACCCGGCGGTTCATGCTGGAGCGGGCGGGCAGCGAGGAGGCCGGCGTCTTCCGCCGCTTGGCCGACTTCGCGAACTACGTGATCGGCGACACGTACTCCGCGGCCAACGAAGGTCTGAAGGGGCGGGTGGTGGCGGACATCGCTCGGGAACGAGGGCAGGAGCCCTTCGACACCCTGGTCGAGATCGTGATCAACGACGACCTCCGCACCATCCTCTGGCCCATCCCGCCCGATGGTGATGACGCCTCCTGGGCGCTGCGCAAGCAGGTGTGGGACGACGACCGGGCCATGCTCGGCGGCTCCGACGCTGGCGCGCACCTGGATCGGATGTGCGGCGCGCCCTACACCACCCGCTTCCTCGGCGACTGCCTGCGGGGCCGGCGGCTCGAGCCGCTCGAGCGAGCGGTGCAGATGCTCACCGACGAGCCGGCCAGGCTGTTCGGTCTGCGCGGCCGAGGACGCATCGCCGAGGGCTATGCCGCCGACGTGGTCGTCTTCGATCCGGAGACGGTGGGCGCGGAGCACGCGACGCTCGTCAACGACCTTCCCGGAGGAACGGCGCGGCTCACCGCGGCCGCGAACGGTGTCGTGCGGGTCCTCGTGAACGGGGTGGAGACGGTGGCCGACAACCAGGCGGTGGGCGCGCTGCCGGGGACGGTCCTGCGGTCCGGCCGCGACACCGAGACGGTCCTGCCCTAGCCGATCCCGGGCCGTCGCTCGGCGACGACGGCCGCTGGGCGACGGCTACTCGAAGCGGGCGCCCATCTCCCGCAGCACATCGATCATGCGCTGGGGCGAATCGGGTGCCGGCTCGCCAGGTTCGTAGCGGACCGACTCGAGCACGCCGGTGAACGGGAACGGCCCGAAGCGCTCGTAGAGGTCCCACGCCACGGGGGAGCGCCGGTCGATGCCGACGTCGATGCCCTCGAACGGTGCCATGCCGAACAGCATGGGCACGCCCTCCAGGGTGGAGGAGACCCGCCCATCGACTCGCACCGTCACGTCCCAGCGGGTCCGGCCGGGCGCGTGCAGGTCGACCACGATCTCCCGCGCGCCAGCAGGGACCTCGCCAGCGGACAACCGGCGAAGACGTCCTCTCCCGTCGTTGTGGACGAACACCGCCTCGTCGTCGAGGACGTAGAGCCCGTAGCCGGACCCCTGGTCGCCGTGGGCCACCAGGTAGCCCCGGTCACCCGGACGGAAGCCCCCGAGGCGAGCCGTGATCCGGCAGGAGCGGAACCAGATGAGCTGCACCGACCGCCAGCGCTCGAGCGTCGGCGTGCCGGGGCGGATCGTGACTGGCTCCGCGAAGGCATCCACCCATGGGGGGCGCACCAGGTACTTCACACTCGATCCCTCGTCCAAGGGGTAGACCTGGAACTGCCAGGCCGCCCGATCGAACGCGTCGGCGAGCTCGCGCAAGCGGTCCGGGTGCTCGGAGGCGAGGTCGTTGAGCTCCGTGGGGTCGGTCTCGAGGTGGTACAGCTCCCATTCGGCGTCATCGAAGGGCGTGAGCGGCCGATGGAGGGTCACCACCTCCCATCCCTCGCGGTAGAAGCCCCGATGGCCGAAGGTCTCGTAGTGCTGCTCGATGTGGCGGCTCGGGGCCTGCGGGTCGCGCAGGGTGGGCGCGAAGCTGCTTCCCGCCAGGGGCTTGAGGCGCTTGCCGTTGCGCTCCTCGGGTCGCTCGATGCCGATCAGCTCGAGGAGGGTGGGGAGCACGTCGGTGACGTGGGTGTACTGCCGGCGGAGCTGCCCGGCCTGCTCGGCCAGCATCCGGGGCCAGGAGATGATGAAAGGCACGGAGTGGCCGCCGGCGTGGGTGTTGAGCTTGTAGAGCCGGAACGGGGTGTTGCCGAGCATGGCCCAGCCGCGGGGGTAGTGCGGTGTGGTCCGGGGTCCACCGATGAGGTCGAAGCGGTCGAGGTCGGCCGCGAGGTCGTCACCTTGCAGGAGGTGTACGTAGTAGGCGGTGGTACCGACGGCCTCACCCTCTCGGGACGCGCCGTTGTCGGAGGTGAAGATGACGATGGTGTTGTCGAGCTCGCCGAGCGCGTCGAGCTCGGCGAGCAGCCGGCCCAGGTTCTGGTCGATGTTGTCGACCGCCGCCGCGTAGACCTCCATGTACCGGGCGAAGAGCTTGCGCTCGTCCTCCGACAGCTCGTCCCAGGGGCGGACATCGTTGTCCGGCTCGGCGTTGCGGGGGGCGAGCACGGTGCCCGGCTCAAGGACGCCGAGCTCGAGCTGGCGGCGGTATCGCCGCTCCCGTAGCGCATCCCAGCCCGCCTCGTAGCTCCCGCGGTACTTCTCGATGTCGGCCGGCTTGGCGTGCAGCGGCGCGTGGACCGCGGCATGAGCGAAGTAGCAGAAGAACGGCGTCCGCGGGTTCGCGGCCTTCACCTCACGGATCATCGAGATCGCCCGGTCGGTGAGGTCGTCGGTGAAGAAGTAGTCGTCGGGGTAGCGATCGACGTCGACCTGATGGTTGTCCTCGACGATCCGGTGCGGATGGTGCAGGTTGGTGAACGCGTCGAGCACGCCGTAGTAGCGGTCGAAACCCCGTTGGCAAGGCCAGGAGCGCTTGTCGCTGGCAGCGTTCTGGAGCGCGTCGAGAGTGAGGTGCCACTTCCCGAGGGCCATGGTCGCGTAGCCGTGGTCTCGCAGGATCTCGGCGATGGTGGCGGCGTGCTCGGTCAGCTCCATCGCGTACCCGGGGAACCCCGGGTCCGCGTGGGGTACCGTGCCCACGCCCGCATCGTGGGGGTTGAGCCCGGTGAGCAGGGCTGCCCGGGTGGGCGAGCACATCGGGGCGGAGTGGAAGTTCGTGTACCGGAGGCCTCGGGCGGCCAGCGCGTCGAGGTGCGGGGTGTCGATCTCACCGCCGTAGGGGCCGATGTCGGCGTAGCCGAGGTCGTCGACGAGCATCACGATGACGTTCGGCGCGCCCTCCGGCGGGGAGGGGCGCGGCGGCCACCAACCCTCCGATCCGGCGAAGGTCCGACCGACCCGACCCTGGTGACCGGCGTAGGGAGCCAGGTCGTCGTGTTCCACCCCACAGGACTGCTCGTTCATCCCCACCTTGCCTAGCACGGGCACGGCGACCCGCGTGACCGAAACGGCATCGATACCGCGAGCGGCGATCGGTAGGGTGACCGGAGGTGGAGACGAGCGAGCAGGCCTGCCGTGATCCGTTACCCGCGAGGATGGGTCCCGACGCCATCGGCGACCCCATCGCCGGCATCGAGCCACCCGTGCCCGACGATCGCGCCGGCGAGCCGATCGCCGTGCGCCGGTCGTTCGCCTTCGTGGACATCACCGGCTTCACGTCCTTCTGCGACCGCTACGGCGACCGCGAAGCCATCGCGCTGCTCACCCGTTTCCGCTCCCACGTGCGTGACATCGCGGCGCGCCGCGGGGTACGGGTGGCGAAGTGGCTCGGCGACGGGGTCATGCTGGTCGCGGTCGACGACGGGCCGCTCGTCGCGGCGGTCACCGAGCTGGTCGTGCGCTGCGCTGCACTCGGCATCGACACCCACGCAGGGATCTGCGCAGGCACCGCCCTGCTGTTCGAAGGAGACGACTACGTGGGCCGGCCCGCCAACGTGGCGGCGCGCTTGTGCGACGTGGCGCTGCCCGGGCAGGTGCTGGCCGCGCAGCTCCGTGGGCCGCTCCCGAGCTGGGTCGAGGACCGCGGGCCGTTCTCGGTGTGGGCGAGAGGAGTCGGCGAGCTTGACGACGTGCACGATCTGCGGGTGACCCCGACGATCGCCGTGGAGCTCAAAGGCGACGGTGCCGCCGCCTAGGCGGTCGTGGCGCCAGCCGATGTGGTCCGCCAGGGTGTCGCGGCCGGCAACCCTCGCGTGCCCGGGAGCAGTCACTAACGTGCGGGGCTGATGGGATGGAGGCGGGTCGCGGTGGGTGTCGGCTCGGCGGCGTGCGTGGTGGTGTCGGTGGTCGCGGGCTGCACGGTCGACGACGGCACCGTCGAGGAACCGGTCAGGTCGGCAGCGGTCGGCGAGGCGATCGAGTCCGGGGGTGTGTCGATCGTGGTCCAGGATGCCCGGGTGGTGGACAGCGTGAGCTACGGGTTGCGCAGGGGACGGTTCCTCGTGCTGATGGTGTCGCTGCAGTCGCAGCGGGAGGCTCCGTTCGAGTACGGGCCGCTGGACTGGCGGATGTACGCGGACGATGGGGCATCGCTCGAGCCGGTGGTCCTCGGCGAAGACGACCGGCTGAGCTTCGGGACGCTCGAGAACGGTCATGCTGCCTCGGGGCGGATCGCGTTCGATCTCGGCGAGCACCCGGCGCGAGGGAGGGTCGAGCTGCACGCGGTCGACGGCACGGTGGAAGGGTCGTGGCGGATCACCGAAGCGGAGGTGACCACGGCGACCTGATCCCAGCCGTATCATCGCGGCCATGACCGGCGAGCGGTCGGGCACCGAGCGGCCGCGGCGTCACGTCGTGATCGGCCCCGAGCACGTAGGCGTGAAGCCCGGGACCGGAGCCCCACCGGTCGCCCCCGGTCCCGGATCCACACGACCAGCTCCCTCCTCACCGGCAGCGCCCGCGACCCCGGCTGGGCGGGGCGCGCCGGGATCCCGGCGGCCGTCGGCGCCTCGGCGACTGCCTGCCCCACAGGCTCCTGCGGCCAGCAGGCGGCGCGGTGTCCCGCTCCGGCGGATCCTCCGGGTGGCGCTCGCGATCGTGTCGGCACTCGTGCTGCTGGCCGGCGCGCTCTTCGCTTTCGGCTGGTGGCAGTTCGGGCGCATCGACAAGGTCGCCGTCGCGTCGCTCTCGGGGGCCGGCGGCCAGGGGACCAACTACCTCATCGTGGGGTCGGACTCCCGCCAGGGCATCGACCCGCAGGCCCCCGACGCCGGGGCCTTCCTCGGCGAGGCGGTCTCGGGGGAGCGCACCGACACCATCATGGTGCTGCGGATGCAGGGCTCGGGCAGCTCGCTGCTGTCGATCCCCCGGGACCTGTGGGTGAAGAACCCGGTCACCGGCGAGATGGGCCGTATCAACTCGGTGTACCCCGACGGGCCGGCCGCGCTCGTACAGGCGGTACGGAACCTGGGCATCCCGGTGCAGCACTACGTGGAGATCGATTTCGTGAGCTTCGCGAAGCTCGTCGACGCCGTCGGGGGCATCACCGTGGAGTTCCCTCACCCGGCGCGCGACACGCACTCCGGGCTCGACGTGCCGACCGCCGGTCGGGTGACCCTGGACGGCGCGCAGGCCCTCGCTTACGTGCGCTCCCGCTACTACGAGGAGTTGGTGGACGGCTCGTGGCGAGCTGACCCCACCTCGGACCTCGGGCGGGTCCAGCGCCAGCGGGCGTTCCTCCAGGCCTTGCTGACGAAGATGGCGAGCACGAAGAACCCCGTGGCCCTCGCCCGGCTGGCGTCCGCGATGGGTGGCGGGATGCGCATCGACGACCGGCTCACCTACCTCGACGCCCTCGGCCTGCTGTGGCAGGTGCGCGGTGGGTTCCACCCCGAGTCGCTCACCCTTCCGGTCACCAACCGCACGACCTCGGGAGGGGCCGCGGTGCTCGACCTCGACACCGCGCAGGCCCGGCCTCTGATCAGCCAGTTCGGCGGTTGAGCGGAGGGCGGGGAGTGAACGAGGCCTTCATCCGCTTGATGCCGTGGATGAACGCGGACTGCAGCATGTCAGGCGCGCTCGAGACCTCGATGTCGGGCAGGCGGGACAGCAGCTCCTCGAACATGACCTTGATCTCTCGACGGGCGAGGTTCGCGCCCAGGCAGAAGTGCGGCCCGCCTGCGCCGAAGCCGACGTGGTCGTTCGGCGAGCGGGTGAGGTCGAGGCGGAAAGGATCGTCGAACACCCGTTCGTCACGGTTGGCGGAGTTGTAGAACATCACCACCCGGTCACCGGCGGCGATCTCCTGGTCGCCGAGCACGGTGTCCTCGGTGGCGGTGCGGCGGAAGTGGATCACCGGGCTGGCCCAGCGCACGATCTCCTCCACGGCCGTGGGAGACACGCCGTCGAGGTCGGCGAGCCAGCGTTGCTTCTGGTCGGGGTTGCGGGTCAGCTGCAGCAACCCATGGCTGATGGCGGTACGGGTGGTCTCGTTGCCTGCCACCACGAGCAGCACGAAGAACGAGCCCAGCTCGCTGGCGCTGAGCCGCTCGCCGTCGACCTCGGCGTGCATGAGCGTGGAGGTGATGTCCTCACGGGGGTTCGCCAGGCGCTCCTCCGCCAGCTCGAGCCCGTACTGGAAGAGCCCGAACCCCGCGGCCATGAGGTCCTCGAAGGTCGACACGTACTCGGGGTCGCCGACCCCGAGGATGGTGTTGGTCCACTCGAAGATCTGCTGCTGGTCGCTGGCGGGGATGCCCATCATCTCGCAGATGATCTGCAGGGGCAGGGCGGCGGCCACCTCGCTCACGAACTCGACCTCACCCTTCTCGCAGATCGCGTCGACGATGGCGCGGGCTTGCTCGCGCACGTGGTCCTCGATGCGGGCGATGTGGCGAGGGGTGAAGCCCCGGTTGACCAGCTTGCGCAGCTTCGTGTGGCGAGGCGCGTCCATGTTGATCATCGAGCCCAGGAACTCGGCGATCTCCTGGGGGATGTCACCGATGTTCGTGCCACCCAGACCGGAGGCGAACAGGTCGGGGCGGCGGCTCACGTGCATGACGTCGTCGTAGCGGGTGACGGCCCACCACTCGATCTCGCCGGGGTGGGGCAGGCCCCGCGCCAGGTTCTCGGCCAGCAGGACGGGATCGGCGGCGTCGGGATCGAAGAAGGGCAGGCCACGTTGCCGGGAGACCGGCAGGTCACGGCGGAGGGCGGCGAAGGCCTCCTCGCGCTGGGGGCCCATCCACAGCGCGCCGTCGGAGAGGTCGACGTCCTCACCCCGGAGCTCCGTGGTGCAGGGATCGGTGTCGGTGGGCGCCATGGGTGCACCCTAGTGGCACAGTGTTCGGTGTGTCCCTCCCAGGATCGCCCCGTCGGCACGCCGCAGCAGCTCCTCCGCCGGGAGCCGGTCGGCTGGCGGTGGTGACCGGCACCAACCCGCCCGCGGCTGCCCTGGCCGCGGGGCTGGAGCCGGTGGCGGTGGGCACGCCGCGCGGGCCGGTGGAGGTCTTCGACGCCGGCACGCACGTCGTGGTCGGTCGCCACGGCTCCGAGGTCGGCGTCCCGGCTCACCTGGTCGACCACGAACGAAACCTGCGGGCACTGGTGGCCCTGGGTTGCGACCGGGTGCTGGCGGTGGCCTCGACGGGCAGCTTGCGGCGGGATCTGCCCACCGGTTCGGTCATCGCCCCCGACGACCTGTTCGGCCCGTGGGTGAACCCGACGATCTTCGACGACCAGCGCGGCCATTCCGTTCCCGGGTTCGACCCGGTGTGGCGAGCGGAAGTCGTGGGCGCGTGGCGGGCTCGGGCGGAGACCCCTCTCCACGACGGTGGGGTGTACGTGCAGACCGGTGGACCGCGGTTCGAGACCCCGGCGGAGATCCGTTTCTTCGCCACCGTGGGTGATGTGGTCGGCATGACCGTCCTGGCCGAGTGCCTCGTCGCCCGGGAGTTGGGCTTGAGCTACGCCGCGGTGTGCGTGGTCGACAACCTGGCCAACGGTGTCGGTGATCGACCTCTCACCGTCGATGAGTTCCGGGCCGGGGTCGAGCGCAACCGGGACCGCATGGTGCGCGATCTCTCCCGAGTGATCCCGGCCCTGTCCCCCGGGCCCACCAGAGGAGGCGTGCCGTGGGCCTGACGGTCCTGCGGGCAGCGCTGGCCGGCACCGAGGTCGGGTTGCGGGCCGAGGAGGGCGTGATCGTGGCCCTCGGTCCGGAGGTGGTCCCCGAGCCGGGCGACGAGGTGCTCGACGCGCTCGGCATGGCCCTGGTGCCCCCCATGGTGAACGCCCACACCCACGCCGCTATGACGCTGTTCCGCTCGTTCGGCGACGACATGCCCTTGCGGACCTGGCTCGAGACCCGCATCTGGCCTGCCGAGGCCAGGTTGCGCCCCGACGACGTCTACTGGGGCACGCGGCTGGCCTGCCTGGAGATGATCCGCTCCGGGACCGCCCGGTTCTTCGACATGTACTGGCACGCCCCGGAAGCAGCCCGGGCCGTGCACGACTCGGGGCTTCGGGCCGTGCTGGCAGCACCGTTGATCGACACCGGGAACGCGAGTGGCCTGGCGGCGTTCAAGGACGACGCGCTGGGCTCGCTGGAGCGCATCCGTCCCTTCGAAGCGACGGGGAGGATCGTGGCCACGCTCGGCCCGCACGCGGTCTACACGGTGAGCAGGCCGTCGCTGGAATGGCTCGGCGAGCTGATGGCCGAGCGTGGCGTCGGCTGCCAGATCCACCTCTCCGAGACGAGGCGGGAAGTGGAGGACTGCGTCTCGGAGACCGGCTTGCGCCCGGCGGAGCTGCTGCACGCCTGTGGGCTGCTCGGCCCCCAGACCGTGGTGGCCCACGGATGCTGGCTGGACCCCCACGAGCTGGCCCTCCTCGCGGAGACCGGCACGACGGTGGCCACCGTGCCGGTGTCGAACCTGAAGCTGGCGGTCGGCAGACACTTCCCCTACCTCGACGCCCTGGCGGCGGGGGTGTGTCTCGGGCTCGGCACCGACGGCACCGCCTCGAACAACAGCCTGGACCTGTTCCAGGACGTCAAGGTGCTGTCGCTGGTGCAGAAGTTCGCGGCCGAGGACCCCGCGGTGATGCCGGCGTCCGAGGCGCTGGCCATCGCCCGGGGGCAGCGCTCCACCCACCTCGGCGGGTGCGCCATCGAGCCCGGCGCACCGGCGGACTTCCTGCTGGTGCGGCTCGACATGCCGGAGGTCTCGCCAGGCGATCTCGACGCCAACCTGGTGTACGCCGCCACGGGTGCCGTGGTGGACACCACGGTGGTGGCCGGCCGGGTGCTGATGCGAGAGCGGCGGGTGGCGGGCGGGGAGGAGATCTTGGCGGAGGTCCGGGGCCGGGTCGGCCGTCTGACCGGTGGCTGAGCCGGTCCCGATCCGGCCGCCGCTCAGATGTCGAGGAGCTTGATCAGCGAGATCGCGGACAGCGGCCCGTAGTAGGTGTCGCGGTTGGGGGTCTCGAAGCGGTAGGCCTTGACGCCGATGGGGTCATGGGTGGGCTGGCCGGACTCGTCGAGGAACTCCATCTCGACCACTTCGAAGGTCCCCAGCTCGACGGAGTACCACTCACCGGCGATGACGACTCGGGACACGCGCTGCAGCGGGATCGACATGGCGGCTCCTCACGGGCTCGGGGTGATCGGCACGTAGGAGCCCGACACTAGCCAGAGGTGCTGGGGCGTACGCTCGGTGCGGCTATGACCCGCTCCCCGTCCGGCGCGCTCACCCCGTTGTGGCTCTCGCACCACTTCCCCGAGCACTACGACCGCTGCGCGGTGATCGCCGGGCGACACATCTGCCGCCGCTGCCTGGTGCTGTACCCGCTGGCCTTCGTGGTGATGGGGTTGGGGTCGGCCGGCGTGCACTGGCCCCCGGCGTTGGACCCCATCGCGCTGTGGCTGCTGCCGTTACCGGCGGTGGTGGAGTTCGTGCTGGAGCACCGAGGGGTGCTGGCGTACCACCCCGCACGGCAGGTCCTGCTCACCCTCCCCCTCGCCCTTGGATTGGGACGTGGCTTCACGATCTACCTGGAGGATCCGGCGAGCAGGCTCTTCTGGTCGGTAGTGGTGGTCTACGGGGGACTGTGCCTGGCCGCGGCGCTGCTGCGCCGGCGTCCGGAGGGGCCGTCGGTATGATCCGGCGATGGCCGAGGTCGTCATCTACCACAACCCGCGCTGCAGCAACTCCCGCCGGGCGCTCGACGCGCTGCACGAGCGGGGCGTCGAGGTCGAGGTCGTGCGGTACCTCGAGACGCCGCTCGACCGGCTAGCGCTCGAACGGCTCGTCGCCTTGCTGGTCGACCCGCCGGCAGCGCTGGTGCGCCACGACAAGCGCTTCGCCGAGCTGGGCCTGGATCCGGAGGGTTACCGGGATCCGTCCAGCGTCGTGGACCTCCTCGCCGAGCACCCGGAGCTGATGCAGCGCCCGGTCGTGCTGGCTGGCGACAAGGCGATCATCGCCCGCCCGCCGGAGGAGAAGCTCGCCGCCTTCCTGGGCTGACCCGGCAGCCCCGCTCATCACACCGGGGTCGGCACCGGGGCGTCGGGTTCGGGCTCCTCGTCCCCGCCGCCCGGGCCACGCGCACCATCGGTCGTCGCGGCCCGACCCTCGTCCAGGTGGATGTCCGGCAGGATCCGGTCGAGCCAGCGCGGGAGCCACCAGTTGGCTCGACCCATGAGCTCCATGGTCGAGGGCACGAGCACCATGCGGACGATCGTGGCGTCGACGAGGACCGCGACCGCCAGACCGAGACCGATCATCTTGACGGTCGGGTCGGGGTTGGTGACGAACGAGAGGAACACGGCGATCATGATCAACGCCGCCGAGGTGATGACCCGGGCGGTGTTGGCCAGCCCGATCACCACACTGGTGTGGCTGTCGCCGGAGCGGAGGTACTCCTCCCGGATGCGGGAGAGGAGGAAGACCTCGTAGTCCATGGAGAGGCCGAAGAGGATGGCGAACATCATCACCGGTACGAACGCGGCGATGATGACGGTCTCCTCCAAGCCGATGGCTCCTCGACCCCAGCCCCACTCGAACACCGCCACCAGCACGCCGTAGGCCGCGCCGATCGACAGGAGGTTCATCACCGCGGCCTTGAACGGTACGAACAGCGAGCGGAACACCATCATCAGCAACAGGAACGATCCGCCGAGCACCACGGCGAACAGGTATGGCATCCGCTCCGTGATGCGGTTGGTCAGGTCGATCAGTTCGGCGGTGGTGCCACCGATGTAGACCTGGTCGGGATCGATGCCCGTGCCCTGCAGGGCTTGGGGCATCTGGGCCCGGAGGTTCTCGACCAGCTGCTTGGTCTCCGGGGCATTGGGCCCCGATCGGGGCACCACCTCGATGAACAGGATCGTGTAGTCGGGTGGGTTGCTCCCCGGGATCACCCGGGCCACATCGGGGATGGCCCCGAGCTTCTGGACGAAGCCCTCCACCAGGGTGAGCGTCTGCTGCGGCTCGGAGGAGGCGTTCGGGGGGAGCGGACCCACGAGCAGCAGTGGTCCGTTCGCCCCTTCGCCGAAGCCCTCGGTGATGAGGTCGTAGGCCTTGCGTTGGGTGGTGCCGGCCGGCGCGCTGGCGTCGGTCGGGAAGCCGAGATCGATGCGCAGGAGCGGCACGGTGAGCATGAGGAGCACGACGAGGCTCACGGGCGCGAACAGCCAAGGTCGGCGGGCGATCTCGTGCGCCCAGCGTGCAGAGAGGGTGCGGCTGAGCTGGTCGGCCGGGAGCTCCTGGGTGCGGTGGTGCCAAGGGAGTCGCAAGCTGTCGACCCGCCGGCCGAGCAGGCCGATCATCGCCGGGAGGAAGGTCAGGGCCGCGCCCATCGTGACCAGCACGAACAGGGCGGCGGTGAGGCCGAGGGTGCGAACGTAGGGGATGCCCATCACCCCTAGCGCGACCATCGCCAGGCAGACCGTCAGCCCCGCGAAGAGCACGGCGGAGCCGGCGGTGGCGAGCGCCTTGCCCACCGCGTCGTCGGTGTCCATCCCCTCGGCCAGGTTCTGGCGGTAGCGACTGACGACGAACAGGGAGTAGTCGATACCGACCCCGAGGCAGAGCATGGTGCCGAGGATCGGGCCGATGCTGCCGATCTCGAAGGAGCGCTCGAGGATGACGATCAACGAGGTCGCGACGCCGAGCGAGAAGAGCGCGGTGCCGATCGGCAGGAGCATCGCCACGCCCGATCCCAGCGAGATCAGCAGGATGATGACCGCCAGCGCCAGACCGACGTCGTCTGCGTGATCGGAGATCGCCGAGCGGGGCGCGTTGTAGATGTCCACCACTGCTCCGCCGAACTCGACCTCGATGCCGGCGGCCGGTGCCGGCTGGGCGGCCTGCTCGAGCTGGTCGACCACGTCGCTGTCGACCTGGTCCGCGGGGACGGTGAACTGAACCGACGTGTACAGGATGGTGCCGTCAGGCGAGATGTTGCCGGCGAAGATCGGGTTGGTCAGGGGATTCTCGATCGGTGCCACGTTTGGCAACGCCTGGAGGTTGGCGAGCACCTGGTCGATGGCCTGCTCGTTCGGGGCGTCGGTCACTTTGCCGGTCGGGGTCCGGAAGACGACCGTGGCACTGGTGCCGGTGGCGGCCGGGAACTGCTGCTCGAGCAGGTCGATCGCGCGCTGCGCCTCGGTGCCGGGGATGGTGAAGTCGTCGATCGGCCGCCCGCCGGCACGATTGGACACCGTGCCCAGCGTGATGGCCAGGAGCAGCCACAGGGCCAGGAACCACCAGTGGTGCCGGGCAGCGGACCTGCCGAGCCTACCGAGCACGCTGTCTCCTCCCAGCCGCCGAGCACCCAACGGTACACGGCGCCCGGTGGCCGCAGCGGGAGGTCGCGGCGGGCCCGGGCGATCAGATCGGGCGGGCTCCGGGCGTGCCGGCCTCGACCACCCAGGTCGAGAGCGTGGCCACGTCCGCGGTCGGCTCGGCGGTGGTGGTGACCCCCCGCAGCCAGCACCAGCAGTCGTGCTCGGTCAGCTCCAGCACGCCGTAGCCGTTGGCGCGTAGGTCCGCGAAGCGCACCTGCGGCAGACCGCCGATCGAGTCCGACACGATCGAGGCGAACTCTTGGGGGAACGTCGACGAGATCGCCCCGCCCACGAACTCCGCGCCGACGATCGGACCGTTCTCGGTCGCTTGGAGGTCGGCGACGCCGAACGCATGGATGTCACCGGTGACCACGATCAGGTTGCTGCCCGCCGCGGCCGCCGCGTCGAGGATCTGGCGGCGCTCGGCGTCGTAGCCGTCCCACTGGTCGAAGTTCAGCACCGCGCCCGCGATGGGTAGCCGGGCCATGACCGTCTGGTTGGCCAGCACGTCCCAGATCGTGGTCGAGGACCCGATGCCCTCGAGAAGCCACTCGCGCTGGTCTGTCCCGAGCATGGTCTGCGAGGGCGAGGTCTCGTCCCCGCAGGGGAGGCCGAAGGTGGGGCTCCCCGGTGCCGAGCACGCCTGGTCGGATCGGTGCTGGCGGCCGTCGAGGATGAAGAACGAGGCGAGCCGTCCCCAGTCGAGCTTGCGGTGCAGCTCGAGGGCAGGCCCCCGGGGAGGCTCGACCCGAACCGGATGGTGCTCGTAGAAGGCCTGGTAGGCCGCCGCCCGGCGCTGGTCGAACTCCTCGACGGGATCGGCGTTCTCGCTGGCCGAGCCCGCGTAGTCGTTTTCCACCTCGTGGTCGTCCCAGGTCACCACCCAAGGGCAAGCGGCGTGCGCGGCCTGGAGGTTCGCGTCGCTCTTGTAGAGCGCGTAGCGATTGCGGTAGTCGGCGAGCGAGCGCACCTCCGGGCCGTTGTGCTGTCGGACCGCCCGGTCGCTGACGCCACCTTCGTAGATGTAGTCGCCGAGGAACAGCACCAGGTCGAGCCGCTCGTCGATCAGGTGGGGGTACGCGGTGTAGAAGCCGGACTGCCAGCTCTGGCAGGAGGCGAAGCCCACCTTGAGGGATCCGCTGGCGGGCATCGCATCGGGCGCGGGCGCGGTGCGGGTGCGGCCTACCGGGCTGGTGAACGCACCGATGCGGAACCGGTACGTGTACCAGGTGTCGGGCTCGAGACCGGTCGCGTCGACGTGGATGCTGTGCCCGAAACCGGCTCGTGCGGTGGCCAGCCCTGCCGCCACCACCTCGTCGAACGAATCCTCCGCGGCCACCTCCCAGAGGACCTCGATGTCATCGTCGCCCATGCCTCCGCCCGTGAGCGGCTCGGGTGCGAGCCGGGTCCAGAGGATGACCGAGTGGGGGAGCGGGTCCCCGGAGGCCACTCCGAGGGTGAACGGCGAGGTGGTCAGCGATGCCGGCGCCGCGGGCACCGCCGCCGTGGGAGCAGTGGGGATCGGAGCCTGCACTCGGCTGCTGGTGTCTCGTGTGCATGCCATCGCGGCGCTCGCGACCACTGCCGCCAGGAAGGCGCGCCGCGACAGTCCCTGCTCCGGACCCTCCGTGCGCATGGGGGGATCGTAGGGCCTGACGGCTAGGCCTGCCGGGCTTGCTGGGTTCCGACCGTGAGCTCCCGGAACGGCACGTCCTTGTCGAGGCGCGGTTCGGAGGGAAGGCCGAGCACTCGCTCGCCGATGATGTTCTTCTGGATCTCGTCGCTGCCGCCGTAGATCGATACCGCGGGAGCGAAGAGGGTCATCTCGGTGATCATGCCGTTCAGCGGGGCATCCCCTCCGGCGAGCATCCCACCCGCGCCGACGATGCGCATGCCGAGGTCCCTCGACAGGCGGGTGATGCGGCTCATAGAGAGCTTGGCGGTGTTCGCCTCGGGCCCGGGCCCACGCCCGGCGGCCTTGGCGGCTTTCATCCGCAGGGTGGTGTAGCGGGCGATCTCGTTCATCGAGTACAGCCGCATGAGGTCCTGCCGGATGGTCGGGTCGCCGGCCACCCCACAACCCTTGGCAAGCTCGATCATCAGATCGCCGCCGCCGATCGGCCCACCGCCACCACCACCGCCACCGCCGCGGCGAGCGCTCACGAAGTCTCCCGCTCGCCGCTCGAGGAAGCCGGCCTTGCGGCCGGGCACCGCACCGCCGGCGGCGCCGCTGCCACCAGCGCCGAGGCCGGCTCGCTCGTTGGCCAGGGTGGTGTTGGCCACCGCCCAACCGTTGTTGAGTCCACCGATGAGGGCATCGTCGCCCACCCGGCAGTCGGTCATGAACACCTCGTTGAACAGGGCACGGCCGGTCATCTCCCGCAGCGGCCGTACGTCCATGCCGGGCTGGTCCATCTCGATGGCGAAGTAGCTGATGCCGCGGTGCTTGGGGACATCGGGATCGGTGCGGGCGAGGAGCATGCCCAGCTCGGCCCACTGCGCGCCGGAGGTCCAGACCTTCTGGCCATTGACGACCCACTCGTCCCCGTCGCGCACTGCTCTGGCCTGCAAGCCGGCGAGATCCGAGCCGGCGCCGGGCTCGCTGAAGAGCTGGCACCACATCTTGCGACCTTTGACGATGTCGGGCAGGTACCGGCGCTTCTGCTCGTCGGTGCCGTGGGCGATGATCGTCGGACCGGCCAGCAGCAGCCCGAGGCCGGCCGGACCGGCCAGCGCGCCGTAGTCCCGGAGCTCCCGGGACACCACGTTGGCCTCGTCGCGGCTCAGCCCCCGGCCGTACCACTCCACCGGCCAGGTCGGCGCGGCCCAACCGGCTTCGCCGAGGCGATCCCACCACTCGCCCACGGTCAGGTCGGGATCCCAGTTGGCGTCGAGCCAGGAGAGCAGTTCCCTGCGCAGGTCGGCGTAGCTGTCGGTCTCGGCTGCGGTGACGGTCACGGTCGGCCCCCTGCGTTCGATCCGAATGGTGGGGCCATTGGAACCGAACTTGACCGAGCGGTCAAGTTCATTCATCCCCCTCTGGCGAACCAGCAGGCCGAACGCGTGCTGGGGCACGCGTTCGGCCTGCTGGTTGGTGTGAGTGGGTGGCTTGCGGCCCCATCTTCCCGAACTGGCAGGTGAAACGCGTGCTGGGGCACGCGTTTCACCTGCCAGTTGGGGGTTGGAGAGCGGTGGGGGTGGCTAGTCCGAGACCATCACCAGGACGTGGTCGGGTTTGGTGGCAGCCGCTTCCAGTACCTCGTAGGCGTTCTCGGCCAGAGGGACCAGATCCTGGCGTCCTCGGAACAGCTCGCGATCGAGGGCCCGGAACCGCGCCAGGGCCGTCTCCACGTCGTCCTGTGAGAGCCAACCCTTGTGCCCCAGGCCGAGGTGAGGCCCGAGGGCTTCGAGTGCAGCCGGCCCGGCATGGGCGGCTGCCAGCAGCTGCAGCTCCCGCCCGAGCGCCAGCCGGCGGGCCTCGGACGGAGGCCAACCCAGGTCCGGCAACCGCCGCTTCAGCAGATCCGGGGCGTGAAAGGCGCGGCTGGGGGTGAGGTAGGGCGCCATCAGCACCCGGTACCACTCGACCACCTGGCTCTCCTCGAAGGAGGCCTCCCAGTCGTCCGGGCCGGCGACGCGCAGGCTGCCAACGTAGCCGTGGATGATGGGATCCTTGCTGTGCCAGATCTCCACCGCTCGGTCGCGGAGCCGGAGCAGGTCGTCCTGGCGGGAGGAGGGGCCACCCACGAGGTGGTCGAGCTCACGGTGCAGCTCGATGGGGTCGAGCATCCAGGCCCGGCTGAGGATCACCTCGCCATGTTGGCCGACCACGCTGCGTGGTAGGCGGATAGCACCAGCTTCGAGGGCTCACTGCGAGGGGAGCGCCAGGGCGTCGACGAGCGCGCCGACCACAGGCTGGATGGGGGGCGAAGGGGCCGCCTCGATGGACTCCAGTGTGCAGAACGCCTCCGTGCCCTCGGCTCTCCCCTGGAGGGTGATCAGCAGCGAGCACGTCGGCCCACTCTCGAAGCGCACGATCGTCTCGAGGATGCCGAGGTGGCGGTCGACGTAGCCGACGTGGCCGATCTGACCGGCGGCGTCGAAGAGCGCGGTGAACGCCTCGTCCGCAGGCGCGTGCAGGAAGATGGTGTCACCCGACGCGAGCTGCGCGTCGACGGCTCCCCGAGGTGCCTGCTGCTCGGCACCTGGTGCCGGTCGGGCAGCCGTGCCAGCGCCGGTCGGGGCAGGTTCGCCGGATGGGGGGGTGACGTCGAGGGTGACGTCGAGGGTGTCGGCGCCTGAGGCGGCCGCGGTGGCTCGCAGGATGGCGAAGGCTTCGGTCAGGCGAGCGGCTCGGGGAGTCGCCTCGGCGCCGGCGATGTCGGGGTGGTGTTCGCGCACCAGGCGGCGGTAGGCGGCCCGCGCCTCGGCCAGGGTGACGCCGGGCCTCAAGCCGAGAACGGCGAGCGCTTCTCGTGCGTCCACGAGATGACGGTAGCCAACGGGCGGTGGGCTGGCGGTGCCGGAAGGGTCAGCCTGGCCGCCTCATCTGGACCGCTCGGGTGGCGAGTTGCTGGCCGCCCGAGCCGACCGCCACCAGGACCACGGTGTGCGTCGCCCCGTCGCACGGCAGCCCGAGCTGATAGGTGCCGGAGGTGGGGGCAGGGGGCTCGGCCACGCTGCGCTGGTCGACCAGGAAGGCGACCGTGTCGGCAGAGGTCTCGTACGTGGCGGTGACCGCGGTGGTGCCTACGTCACAGTTGACGCTGGGCGGCATCTCGAAGCGGGTGATGAGCGATGCGGTCGCGGTCGGGGTGCTGGTGGGCGGGGAAGCCGCGACGGTCGTGATCGTGGCCGAGCCCGCGCCCGCTGTGCCGCGCAGCCCGTGGTCGCTCGTGGTCCCGCCGCCACATGCCGACAGCAGCAGGGAAGCCGACAGCACCGCGAGCACGAGGGGGCGCATCGGGTGCTCAGGCTAGGCCGATCGGCACCGGCGTAACGCAGCGGCATAGTCTCCGCCGCCGTGCTGCTCGATGCCGGCGATCGACTCGGTGACCCGCCTGCGCCAGAGGCGGTCGCGGTCGATGATCTCCTACGTCGCCGCACCTGGCGGGAGCTCGCCGATCGGGTGGCGCAGGTCGCGACCTGGCTGCGGGAGGATCAGGGTCTGCGTCCTGGTGACCATCTGGCGATGGTGATGGGCAATCGGGTGGAGTTCGTCGAGCTGGTTCTCGGTTCCCTGCTCGCCGGGGTGTGGCTCACCCCGATCAACTGGCACCTGACCGCCGATGAGGCCTCGTTCATCGTCGGCGACTGCGGAGCGCAGCTGGTCGTGGCCGATCCCGAGTTCGAGGCGATGGCGCGGGCGGCAGCAGGCGAGTGCCCGGTCGTGGTCGCGGGGGAGGAGCTCGACTCGGCGTTGGAGGCCCTCAGCCCGGTGGCGAACGGCGACCTCGATGCCGGCGGGCCAGCGGGCGGCAACATGTTCTACACCTCGGGCACCACCGGCCGGCCGAAGGGGGTCAAGCGCACGGCGCAGCCCACGGTGCGCCAGCAGCTGCGATCCCTGGCCCGTGGAGGTCGCGTGGTCGGGCTCGACGGTACCGGCCCCCACCTGGTCACCGGGCCGCTGTACCACGCCGCGCCGGTGGGGTTCGCGGTGATGGACCTGCTCAACGGCGCGCCCCTGGTGCTGATGCCCAGATGGGACCCGGCCACCGCTCTGCGGCTCATCGAGGAACGGTCGATCCGTCACACCCATGTCGTGCCCACCATGTTCGTGAGGTTGCTGCGCCTACCCGACGAGGTGCGCGAGCGCTTCGACCCCTCCTCGCTGTCGCTGGTGCTGCACGGCGCGGCCCCGATCGCCCCGAGCGTCAAGCGGCAGATGATCGAGTGGTGGGGGCCGGTGCTGGTGGAGTACTGGGGGGCGAGCGAAAGCGGGGTGGTCACGCTGGTGGACTCCGCGGACTGGCTGGCTCATCCCGGCACCGTCGGCCGTGCCATCCCGGCCTACGAGGTCTACGCAGGCGACCCGGAGGGCAACCCGCTCCCCGCAGGGACCGAGGGGACCTTGTGGTGCCGGAGCGCCGGCGGGACCCAGGTGTTCAGCTACCACAACGCACCGGACAAGACAGCCAGCGTGCACGCTGGCCCCGGCACGTACACCATCGGCGACATCGGCTACGTCGATGCCGACGGCTGGGTGTACCTCTCCGATCGTGCCGCGCACACGATCATCTCGGGAGGGGTGAACATCTATCCCGCCGAGGTCGAAGCGGTGCTGGTCGAACACCCCGCGGTGGTCGACGTGGCGGTGTTCGGGATCCCCCACGACGAGTGGGGAGAGGAGGTGAAGGCTGCCGTGGAGCTCGCGGACGGGATCACCCCCACACCGGAGCTGGAGACCGAGATCATCGCCTTCGCGAGGGAACGACTCGCTGGCTTCAAGGTGCCTCGCTCGATCGATTTCGAGCCAGAGCTGCCCCGACACCCCACCGGCAAGCTCTACGTCCGCCAGCTGCGCGACCGCTACTGGTCGGGTCGCGACCGCCGCATCTGAGGGCCTCCGGCGCGCGCCGGGAGCCAGCTCAGGTGTGGCAGTGGCCGTTGGAGGGCGGCGGCACGTCGAGCGCCGGGTTGCGATCGAAGAACCCGAAGGGAACGAGCAGGAAACCCGTGCACTCGACCGGCATCACCGGCCAGTCCTCGGGTCGCACGAGATGAGTGACGCCGAAGGTGTGCCACACGACGATGTCGGTGTCGGTGATGGGTCGGTCTGCGGCGGTCCAGCGCGGGAGCCCGTCACCCCCTGCCGACTGGTTGGCGTGATCTCCGGCCGCTCGCCGCTCGTCGGGGTGGTAGGGGGTGACCCAGAGGTTGTGCTTGGCGAACCCGGCCCGCCTCGCCACCCACGAGTCGTCGCCGGCAAGCATGGTCGGCGAGGACTGGGGGATGAGCTTGTAGCTCACAGGCAGTCCGAGGCGGTTCACGCGGCGCGGGTTCACGATGCGCCACGAGCGGCTGGTCGCCGGGTTCATCTCCCGCCGCGCCTGCAGCTCGGTCTCGAGCGTGGTGGCGACCGAGACGATGCCGTTGTGCCACTCGTTGCCCGGCCCCGGTGGCTGCGGCTCGGCGTTCACTTCGACCACCGAGTTCGTGAAGCCGTCGACGGCCATGTCGAGCCGGACGCAGAACAGGTGCTGGTGGTGTGGGGCAGCGAGCCCCGGTGCGATCAGGTTGGCGTTGCCGGGGTCGGCCCCCGGCGCGACCGCTTGGGGTTGGACGATGCCGGTCAGCTTGACCTCGAGCTGGATCGATCCGTCGAGGTAGAAGTACCAGTAGAACGCGTACTCGTAGTTCCCGACGGTGTAGATGGCGCTCACCACCAAGCGCCGCTGGCGGCGCACCTCGGTGCGGAACGAGTGCATGTCGTGGTGCTTCCAGAGGATGCTGTAGTCCTCTTCGTGCATGCAGATCGCGTTGGTGACGATGTTGACGTCGCCGCGTTCGGTCAGCATCGGGGCATCGAAGTAGTGGATCTCGCCGAGGCAGTCGCAGCCGAGCTCGAGCGAGTTGACCATGCGGCCCATGCCCCACTCGCCGGCGTCGAACGCGTTCTTCCACCGGTGCATCGGATCAGTGCTGCCGTAAGGGACGACCATCTCCGAAAGCGACGCCCGGTGGATGATCGGCCGGAGGCGCCCACCGTCCTCGTAGCCGATCTGGTGGAGCACCAGGCCTTCGATCGGGTCGAGGGTGACCCGGAACTGCCAGCGCTGCCAGCGGACCAGGTTCCCCTCCACCATGAAGCTCGGGCCTTCGGGTTGGGTGATCTCGATCGGCTTCAGATCGGTGCGCAGCGCGACCTGGTGCTCGGGGTAGTAGCTGCCGCTCTCCTCCGGGATGGGGACGACACCGAGGTCCTCGACGAACAGCACCTCGCCGGTGCCGAGGTCGACGTGGGCGAGCACGCCCTCGATTGGGTGGGCGTAGCCGTTGTCCTCGGGGTGCTCGCGCAGGTACGAGATCACCTTGGTGAGCCGCCGACCCTCCTCATGGGGGAGCCCGAAGGTCCCCGGCGGCCACGGATCGAGCTGCACCCGGTCGAAGTCGTCGATGCCGCGGCGGCGCATCGCGGCTTGCCAATCGGGGTGCCCCTTGACCGCCACGATGGCACCGAGCGCCTCCTCGAACAGGACAGGGGGACGCGCCGGCTCGATGACGTCGAGCGACTCGACCCGGCGGGCGGTGAGCGAGATGATGGCCTCCGCCAGCGCGCAGGGGCCGGCCACGGCGACGATCCGCACCCTGCGGGGCACCTGGCCGCCGGTCTCGAGGGTGGCGAGCTCCTCACGGGAGGGCTCCGAGAGCGAGGCGGACACGAAGAGGGGATCGGCCTCGCCGCGAGCCTCCCGGTAGAGGGCGGCGGCGGTCCGCAGCTCGTTGGGAGTGAGCGCCTCGAGCGGGTGGGTCATGGGCCGGGCACCTCCAGGAAGCCGGTCAGGGCCGCGATGAGCAGGGTTGGATCGGCGGCACCGCACAACTCGCGAGCTGAGTGCATCGCGAGCTGCGGGAGGCCCACGTCGACGGTCGGCACTCCGAGGCGGGCCGCGGTGATGGGGCCGATGGTCGAACCGCACGGCAGGTCCGTACGGGTGACGAACCGCTGGAGCGGCACGCCCGCGCGCTCGCAGGCCAGGGCGAACGCCGCTGTACCGGCCGCATCGGTGGCGTAGCGGACGTTGCTGTTGACCTTGAGCACCGGCCCGCCGTTGACCCGGATCTGGTGTTGGGGCTCGTGCCGATCCGGGTAGTTCGGATGGGTGGCGTGCGCGCCGTCGACCGATGCGCACATCGATCGGGCCAGCGAGCGATGGAAGGCCTCTCGTTCCCCACCAGCCGCGAGGCAGATGCGCTCGAGCACCGTGGGCAGCATCGTGCTGTCGGCGCCCCGGGCGGACTGGCTGCCGATTTCCTCGTGGTCGAACAGGCAGACGACGGGGACCGGCCCGGCACCGGTAGCAGGCGGGAGATCCTCCAGGGCGCGCAGCGCGGCGTAGCACGAGGCGAGGTTGTCGATCCGGGGGGCGCTGACCAGCTCTTCGTCGACACCGACCAGTGCCGACGGGCATAGGTCGTGAGCCATCAACTCCCAGCCGAGGATGTCGTCGGGACCGACACCGAGCTCATCGGCCAGGAAGCGCTGGAAGGTGCCCTCCCCGGTCGACCCGACGCCCCAGACGGGCGCGAGATGCTGCTGCGGGTCGAGCTTGAGACCGGTCTCGTTGACCCCGCGGTCGAGATGGATCGCCAGCTGCGGGATGCGCAGCAGCGGCCGGTCCACGCGCACGAGCTGCAGGTGCGCCCCGCCGGTGCCGTCGCGCAGCGCCACCCGGCCCGACAGCCCGAGGTCGCGGTCGAGCCAGGAGTTCAGCAGAGCGCCGCCGTAGACCTCGACACCGACCTGGCGGAAGCCGGCAGCACCCGTGTCGGGGTTCGGCTTGATGCGCAGGTTGGGGCTGTCGGTGTGGGCGCCGATGATGCGGAACCCCTCCTCGACGCGCCGGCTGTCGTCGCAGACCCAGGCGACGAGGGAACCGCCCCGGATGACGATGTGCCGGCCGGGACCGGGGGGCCAGGTCGCCGCCTCATCGAGCCGTTCGAAGCCGAGCTCGTGGAGCCGCCGGGTCGCGGCCTGCACCGCGTGGAAGGGTGATGGGGACTCGTCGATGAACTCGATGAGGCCCCGAGCTTCCCCAGAGCGGTCCGGCACGCCGCGGAGGTTACCCGCCGGCCCTGGGGCACCGCCCCGGTCTCGCCGAGCGGGGCCGAGCGGGGATCGTGCCGCGCCCCGGGAATGGCTGGGCCTTCGGCCTCCGTGTAGCATTCGGCACCCTTTCGCTGCCTGGCCAGCGTCGTCCAGGTGGATGCAGCGAAGCCCGTTCCCTGCGCGTGGCCCGCCACGCCTCGAGTCCGGAAGACGTATGCGTTCACAGCCACACGACCAGCCGGGGCGGCGAACCCCCCCAGGCACGCCACGATCCAGCCCGGAGCTGCCTCTGGCCCAGGGCCTCTATGACCCCCGCTTCGAGCACGACGCCTGCGGCGTCAACTTCGTGGTGCACATGAAGGGCCTGCGCAGCCACGAGATCGTGCAGATGGGCATCGGCGCGCTCTGCAACCTCCAGCACCGAGGGGCGTTGGGTGCCGAGGTGAACACCGGCGACGGCGCCGGCATCCTGCTGCAGGTCCCGGACCGCTTCTTCCGGGACGAGGTCGACTTCGACCTGCCCGCCGAGGGTCAGTACGCGACCGGCATGGCCTTCCTGCCCCGCGACCGGGACAAAGCCGACGAGGTGGCGAAGCAGATCGAGAAGATCGCGGCCAGCGAGGGATTACGGGTGCTCGGCTGGCGTGACGTGCCGCACGACGACTCGATGATCGGCGAGTCGGCCCGGGCGGTGGAGCCCACCTTCCGACAGGTGTTCCTCGCGGGAGACGACCTGCTCGACCTGGCGTTGGAGCGACGCGTCTACATCGTCCGCAAGCGCATCGAGCACGAGCTGGGGCCGGTCAACGGGGTGAGCGGCGCGTACTTCCCGAGCCTCTCGAGCCGCACGTTCGTCTACAAGGGCATGCTCACCACACCGCAGCTGCCCGAGTTCTTCCCCGATCTCACCGACGAGCGGGTCGAGTCCGCGCTGGCACTGGTGCACTCGCGCTTCTCGACCAACACCTTCCCGTCCTGGCCGCTCGCACACCCGTTCCGCTACATCGCCCACAACGGCGAGATCAACACCGTGCAGGGCAACCGGAACTGGATGCGGGCCCGGGAGGCGTTGCTGGCGAGCGATCTGCTCCCCGGCGAGCTGGATCGGATCTTCCCCATCTGCACGCCGGGGGCCAGCGATTCGGCCACCTTCGACGAGGCCCTCGAACTGCTCCACATGGGTGGGTACTCGCTGCCGCACGCGGTGCTCATGATGATTCCCGAGGCGTGGGAGCGGCACGAGTCGATGACGCCGGAGAAGAAGGCCTTCTACCGGTTCCACGCCTCGCTGATGGAGCCGTGGGACGGGCCGGCGTCGATCGCGTTCACCGACGGCACCGTGATCGGAGCGGTGCTCGATCGCAACGGCCTCCGGCCGTCGCGGTACTGGGTGACGAGCGACGACCTGGTGATCATGGCCTCCGAGGTGGGCGTGCTCGACGTGCCCCCCGAGCGGGTCGTCCAGAAGGGCCGCCTGCAGCCGGGCCGGATGTTCCTGGTGGACACCACCGCCGGGCGCATCATCGGCGACGCCGAGATCAAGGGCCAGCTCGCCGGAGCCAAGCCCTACCAGGCCTGGCTCGACGAGAACCTGGTCGAGCTCGACCTGCTGCCCCAGCGCTCTCATGCCCTGCCATCGCACGGCTCGGTGGTGGAGCGCCAGCAGACCTTCGGGTACACCTCCGAGGAGCTGCGGCTCATCATCGAGCCGATGGCTCGCACGGGTGCCGAGCCGATCGGCTCGATGGGGACCGACACCCCGCTGGCGGTGCTGTCGTCGCGTTCCCGGCTGCTCTACGACTACTTCCACCAGCTCTTCGCCCAGGTGACCAACCCACCGCTCGACGCCATCCGGGAAGAGCTGGTCACCGCCATCGGCGCCACCGTGGGGCCGGAGGGCAACCTGCTCGCACCCGGCCCGCGCTCGTGCCGGCAGATCTACCTGCCCCGGCCGGTCCTCGACAACGACGAGCTGGCCAAGATCAAAGCCATCCACACCTATCCCGGGCTGGACGACTTCCGGACCGTCGAGATCTCCTGCCTGTACCCGGTGGCGGAGGGTGGTTCCGGGCTACGGGCGGCGCTGGACCGCATCCGGCAGGAGGCCAGCGAGGCCATCGAGCAGGGGGCGACCATGCTCGTGCTGTCCGACCGGGGGTCGACGGCGAAGCTGGCGCCGATCCCCGCGCTGCTGGCCACGAGCGCGGTGCACCACCACCTGATCCGGGAGAAGAGCCGGACCCGAGCCGGGCTGGTGGTCGAGACCGGCGAGGCCCGCGAAGTGCACCACATGTGCCTGCTGATCGGCTACGGCGCGGCGGCCGTCAACCCCTACGTCGCGTTCGAGACCATCGAGGATCTGATCGCGGAGGGTCGCAGTGAGCTGAAGGACCCCAACACCGCCATCCGCAACTACATCAAGGCGTGCGGCAAGGGGATCCTGAAGGTGATGTCGAAGATGGGCATCTCCACGGTGGCCTCCTACACCGGGGCCCAGATCTTCGAGGCGATCGGGCTCGCGCACGACTTCGTGGACGAGTTCTTCACCGGCACGGTCAGCCGGCTGGGGGGCATCGGGCTCGAGGAACTGGCCGCGGAGGTGGAGGCCCGGCACCGGCTCGCGTACCCGAAGAACCCCACCGAGCGGGCCCACCGGACGCTCGAGGTGGGCGGTGAGTACCAGTGGCGTCGCGAGGGCGAGTACCACCTGTTCAACCCGGAGACGGTGTTCAAGCTTCAGCACGCCACTCGTACCCGCCGCTACGAGATCTTCAAGGAGTACACGAAGCTCGTCGACGACCAGGCACGCCGCCTGGCCACCCTGCGGGGGTTGTTCGAGTTCCGCGAAGGGGTGCGCGAGCCCGTGCCCCTCGACGAGGTCGAGCCGGTCTCGGAGATCGTGAAGCGGTTCAGCACCGGTGCGATGTCCTACGGCTCGATCTCGGCGGAGGCCCACGAGACCCTGGCCATCGCCATGAACCGGCTCGGGGCGCGCTCGAACACCGGGGAGGGCGGCGAGGACCCGGAGCGGTTCGTGCCGCTGCCCAATGGTGATTCGAAGCGCAGCGCGATCAAGCAGGTGGCCTCGGGGCGGTTCGGGGTGACCGCCGAGTACCTCACCAACGCGGATGACCTGCAGATCAAGATGGCTCAGGGAGCCAAGCCCGGGGAGGGTGGGCAGCTCCCGGGGCACAAGGTCTACCCGTGGATCGCCTCCACCCGGCATTCCACGCCGGGCGTGGGGCTCATCAGCCCGCCACCACACCACGACATCTACTCCATCGAGGACCTCGCCCAGCTCATCCACGACCTGAAGAACTCGAACCCGGCGGCCCGGGTGCACGTGAAGCTGGTGGCCGAGGTCGGGGTGGGCACGGTCGCGGCCGGGGTCTCGAAGGCGCATGCAGATGTGGTGCTCATCTCGGGGCACGACGGCGGCACCGGCGCAGCGCCGCTGACGTCGATCAAGCACGCCGGCGGGCCGTGGGAGCTCGGCCTGGCCGAGACCCAGCAGACTCTGCTGCTCAACAACCTGCGCGACCGCATCGTGGTGCAGGTCGACGGCCAGCTGAAGACCGGCCGCGACGTGGTGATCAGTGCGCTGCTCGGCGCCGAGGAGTACGGGTTCGCCACCGCGCCGTTGGTCGTGTCGGGTTGCGTCATGATGCGGGTCTGCCATCTCGACACCTGCCCGGTGGGGGTGGCGACGCAGAACCCCGAACTGCGCCGGCGGTTCAGCGGCAAGCCGGAGTTCGTCGTGAACTTCTTCGAGTTCATCGCCGAGGAGGTGCGCGAGCTGCTGGCCCGCCTCGGGTTCCGCAGCCTCGACGAGGCGATCGGCCACACCGAGGTCCTCGACACCCGCCGGGCGGTCGAACACTGGAAGGCCTCCGGTCTGGATCTCACACCCATCCTCACCATGCCCGCTCTGGCCGAGGGAGCGAGTCGCCGTCGGGTCCGGGAGCAGGACCACGGTCTCGAGCACGCGCTCGACAACGAACTGATCCACCTGGCGCAGCCCGCCCTCGAGCGAGGCGAGCCGGTCCGCATCGAGCTGCCCATCCGCAATGTGAACCGCACGGTGGGCACGATGCTCGGCCACGAGCTGACGAAGCGATACGGCGGGGCAGGCCTCCCGGACGACACCATCACGGTGCAGTTCACGGGCTCGGCCGGCCAGAGCTTCGGCGCGTTCGTGCCCCGGGGCATCACCTTGCGCCTCGATGGCGACGCGAACGATTACACGGGCAAAGGCCTCTCGGGCGGGCGCATCATCATCCGCCCACCGGCGGGCAGCCCGTTCGCCGCCGAGGAGAACATCATCGCCGGCAACGTGATCCTCTACGGGGCCACCGGGGGTGAGATGTTCCTGCGGGGCATGGTGGGGGAGCGGTTCTGCGTGCGCAACTCCGGAGCCACCGCGGTGGTGGAGGGCGTCGGCGATCACGGGTGTGAGTACATGACCGGCGGGCGGGTGGTGGTGCTGGGTCCCACCGGGCGCAACTTCGGCGCTGGCATGTCGGGTGGGATCGCCTACGTGCACGACGTCGACGGCACCTTCCCGGAGCGGCTGAACTACGAGATGGTCGACCTCGATCCCCTCGACGAGACCGATCGCGAGTGGTTGCGCGAGATCGTGCAGCGCCACCTGGACGAGACGGGCTCGGTGGTCGCGGCACGGCTGCTCGACAGCTGGCACACCTGGGTGGAGCAGTTCCGCAAGGTCATGCCGAAGGACTACAAGCGGGTGCTGGAGGCGCAGCGCCGGGCCGAGGAGCAGGGAGAGGACGTGCTCGAAGCGATCATGGCGGCCGCTCATGGGTGACGTGACGGGGTTCCTCAAGCACCGGCGGGAGACACCGGCCCGCCGCGAGGTGCCGGTGCGCCTGCGCGACTGGCGAGAGGTCTACGAGCCGTTCCCCATCGTCAAGATCCGCACCCAGGCCAGCCGCTGCATGGACTGTGGCATCCCGTTCTGCAACAACGGGTGCCCGCTGGGCAACCTCATCCCCGATTGGAACGATCTGGTCTACCGCGATCACTGGCGGGAGGCGATCGACCGGCTGCATGCCACGAACAACTTCCCCGAGTTCACCGGGAGGCTCTGCCCTGCGCCCTGCGAGGCGGCGTGCGTGCTCGGCATCAACCAGGACCCGGTGACGATCAAGCAGGTGGAGGTCGAGATCATCGAGCGGGCCTGGTCCGAGGGCTGGGTGCAGCCCCTCCCCGCCGAGGAGAAGACCGGCCGCCGGGTGGCGGTGGTGGGCTCGGGGCCCGCAGGCCTGGCGGCCGCGCAGCAGCTCACCCGGGCCGGCCACGAGGTCGTGGTGTTCGAGCGGGCGGACCGCCCCGGTGGGTTGCTGCGCTACGGCATCCCCGAGTTCAAGATGGAGAAGCGCTTCCTGGATCGGCGGCTGGCCCAGATGGAGGCGGAGGGCACCGAGTTCCGCTGCAACGTCAACGTCGGAGTCGATCTGACCGTCGAGCAGCTTCTCGCCGACTTCGACGCCATCGTGCTGGCCGGCGGCGCGACGGCGTGGCGTGACCTGCCGATCCCCGGGCGGGAGCTCGACGGCATCCACCAGGCGATGGAGTACCTGCCGCTGGCCAACCGGGTGCAGCAAGGTGATCTGGACGAGCCTCCGATCACCGCGGCGGGCAAGCGCGTGGTGATCATCGGCGGTGGCGACACCGGCGCCGACTGCTTGGGCACCGCGCACCGGCAGGGGGCAACAGTCGTCCACCAGTTCGAGATCATGCCCCGGCCACCGGACCAGCGGGACCCGAGCACGCCGTGGCCTACGTGGCCGCTGATGTTCCGCACCTCCTCGGCCCACGAGGAGGGCGGCGAGAGGGTGTTCTCGGTGAACACCCTCGAGTTCCTCGGGGACGACCAAGGCCGGGTGCGGGCGCTGAGAGCGGTCGAGGTCGAGAGCCGGGTCGTCGACGGCCGCCCCACCTTCGAACCCGTCGAGGGCACCGAGTTCGAGTTGCCCTGCGAGCTGGTGCTCCTGGCGATGGGCTTCGTGGGGCCGGAGCGGGCGGGCCTGCTCGATCAGCTGGGTGTGGAGCTCGACGGGCGGGGCAACGTGGCCCGAGACGGCCAGTGGTCGACCTCGGTCGACGGGGTGTTCGTGTGCGGCGACATGGGTCGGGGGCAGAGCCTGATCGTCTGGGCCATCGCCGAGGGTCGCTCATGCGCCGCAGCGGTGGACCGCTACCTGACGGGCGAGACGCTTCTCCCCACGCCGATCGAACCGAACTCAGCCCCGTTGCGCTGATCGGGCGCGTGACCGGCCTCTGCCGCGAGTCAGTCAGTTCGACGTGCCGATGAAGCTGGCCACGCTGAAGAAGACGTTCAGCACGAACAGGATGGCGGCGAGCCCGGTGGCGATGCTCCCGATGATGACGCCGGCCAACGCCAGACCATCGCCGGTGAGCGTGCCACCCGACTCGCGGATGCGCTTGCGGGCGGTGATCCCGAGGGGGATGGCGGTGATGGTGCCCGCCAACCCGATCCAGCAGCAGACGAGCAGGGCACCGACGATCGACAGCACGAACGACCAGATCGCCATCGGCTCGGTACGAGGTGCTTGGGGGCCCGAGACGTAGTACGGAACGGCTCCGGGGATCCCGGGGGTCCCCGGAGAGGTCGGGGGTGGTGGGCCGGACGGCTGGTTCGGTGGGTACCACTTGCCGTCTGAGGCCTGCCACCAGCCAGGCCCTCGGGGCGCATCGCTCATGGTGATCTCTCGTGAAGGCCGTCGGGGCGGCCGATCGGCCGCCCCGACGCTCGACTTCCCACGTCCTGGGGCCCGTCAGGCCACCACGGGCTGCCCCTCGGCCCGCCGGTAGTAGTACGCGGTGGCGATCGCGGTCAGTGGGACGGTGACGATCAACCCGATGTAGCAGAGGATCGAGCCGACCCAGTTGGCCGCGAACACGGCCAGGAGGAACACGAACACGGCGCCGAAGTTGTTCTTGACCAGGTTGAAGCTGGACTTGATGGCATCCACGGGAGCCTGGCCCTTGTCCAGGATGTAGTAGCCGAAGAAGCGCCCGAAGATCAGCACCAGGATGCCGGGGATGATGCAGAAGACGAACCCGATCATCGCGAGCACGGTCATGATGACCGAACCGATCAGGTAGGGCCCCAGGCGCTCGGTGCTCAGCAACCTGCTCATGTCCAGCGGTTCACCTGCCGTGGTCAGGAGCCCGACCCTGATCATCAGCAGGTCGAAGAGGAACTGACCGAAGTAGATGAGCCCCAGGAAGACCGCCCAGGCCAGCAGTATGACGAAGAAGCCGGGGCCAGTGTCACAGACGTACTCGCCGCGCCGGTTGAACTCGCATCCGCCTGACGCGTTGATCACGCTGGCGAAGATGAGCACGTAGCCGATCAACGACAGCACCGCCATGATGGCGAAGCCGATGATGGCGGCGACGATGATCTGTCCGACGTTGGCCTGGAACTTGGTCCATCCGTAGTTGAAGGCCTCACCGACGGACGGGAACCCCCCAGCCGGCCCACCCACGGGCTGCTGTGCACCTGGTGCTTGTTCCGGCGGGTACCACTTGCCATCGGAGGCCTGCCACCAGCCAGGCCCTTGGGGCGTATCGCTCACAGTCGTCCTCCCGTGTCCGGCGCGCCCATCAACGGGGCGCGGGGTCAGGCGCGCACTGTAGCGACCGCGACGCCCGCGAGTCGGGATGTTGCGCTACGTGGCGACCGCCTCGCCTCGGTACCGCTTCGCGAGGTAGGTGCCGCCGATCATCGCGATCGGGCTGCCGATCCCGCAGGTGCACGCGGTGATCACCCATCCGACGAGCCAGAACACCATCGCCTCCGAGGCGTGGCCGGTGGAGAGGTTGAGGGACTCGCCGAGTGCGTCTGCCCCCTTGTCGTCGAGGGCGGAGAGGACTGGCAGGAAGCCGAGGAACAGGAACGCCACCACCCCGAGGAGCCCACAGAAGCTGTTCAGCATGCCGTAGATCACGCCGAAGACCAGGCCTGCGACGATGTTGTTGCCGGTGAGGCCGAACGCCGATCCGATGCTGAGGGGCTGCCCGCTCACCGCCATGACCGCGGCGCGAGCCAAGACCACCAGGAGGACCCCCTGGATGGCTCCGCCGACGATGCCGAGCACGAAGCCGATCGTGTTGAATCGGATGCTGGTGGTCGCCGCTCCCCCCACGGCCAGGGTGAACGCCAGGATGGCGAAGAGCACGGCGACGGCGAGGAAGATGAGCCACAGGATGATCCACTCGCCGATGTTCTGGACGAACTTGTTCCAGGCATAGGTCAGCGTCGCCCCGACGCTGGTCTCGCCCGGCGCGCCGCTCGGAGGGACGGCCGGACCACCCGGAGCCTGCTCGGGTGGGTACCACTTGCCGTCGGAAGCCTGCCACCAACCTGGCCCTTGCGGGGCGTCGCTCATCTCCGGGCTCCTGCCATCATGCTGCTCACCGGGTGAGCCAGCTCACCTGGCCCTGCGGCACTCTAGCCACCGTCGCTGGGTGGGCGAGCTGATCAGCGCGGACCTGCAGGGGCGTCCACTGGCTCGACCACGCCCTCCTCCAGCAGGCGGTGCAGCACGGCGCAGACCGCGAACGCACTCATCCCGAGCTCGCGGATGACCTCGGAGATCGTCGCTCGACCATCCAGTCGTGCCAGCACGTGCCACTCCCCGGACCCGATGGTGATCTCCGGGCCGGGGAGCGACCTCGCCAGCCGCATCACCATCGCCGTGGAGGGGATGACCTCCGCGATCTGCTTCCAGGCCTCGAGGCGCGCCGCTGCTTCCTCCAGCAGCTCGGGCACCGGGAACGTGAAGGTGTCGCCGACCGGGTGCTGTTCGCCGGGGAGGAACTCGAAGGCGTCGCTGCTCGGGAGCAGCAGCTCGAAGACGGCCCCGACCGTCTGATCGTGGAGGGTGCGCCGCAGCGCGGTGAGGTCGCAGCCGAGCCGGACGATGCTGTCGGTCAGCGCCACCCCGCGATCGGCCGCGCCGATGGCGGCCTCCCATCCATCGGCGTCAGTGATGCCAGAGCCGAGGAAGACCTGCTGGAGGGTCGGGCCCATCTCCGACAGCGCGATCGTCACCTCGCCTTGGTGGAGTGCGACCAGGCCCGGGTTGGCTCCCCGCAGCTCGAGGATGCCCGTCTGCCGGGTGTTGGCCAGCAAGGTCAGCACCTCGTCCAGCGGGAGGTCGGCCAAGGTCCCTTCGAGCGCAGGTCCACGGGCAGGCATCGTCTCGAAGCTAGCGTGTGGGTCGAGCGGGATTTCGGGAGGCTGGCCCTCAAGAACCCCGCCAGGTGGTCGATTGGAGTTGGTACCGGCCCATCAGCCGTGAGGGGTGAGGTGCCGGGGGGAGCCGGGCTCCCGCGGCGGGAGACGCTGATCGGGGCCCGGGCGTAAGGCGCGAAGAGTCGATCCGAGACATCCGAGGCTTCCGATGCTGCGAAACATGAAGGTCGGCACCAAGCTCGTCACGGTCCTCGCGGCACCCGTGATCGTGCTCGTGGTCTTGGCCGTGGTCGGGGTGACCGGTCGGCTGGCCGAGGCGAGCGATGCCAGCCGAGTGGAGGAGTTGACCCAGTTCGTCACCGTCAACTCGGATCTCATCAACCAGCTCCAGCAGGAATCGGTCTGGTCGGCAGCGTTCATGGCGAGCGGCGGTGCCCGCTACCGCCCCGAGCTGGACGCGCAACGGCAGTCGACCGACGCCGCGCTCGACCGCTACCGCGGCGCCCTCGACCGGATCCAGCCCGGCCGGGACAACCAACAGGTCAAGGACGCCATCGACCTGGCGGACCGGCGCCTCGGCAATCTCCGCACCAACCGCCTCTCGGTCGACAACCGCCAGACGGTGCCGTCCGGGGCCGTCGACCAGTACGGCAACACGGCGCGCGACCTCATCGCGATCAACGCCCGGATCGTGCAGGAGGCCTCGGATGCCGATCTGCTGCTCGGTCTGAGCACGGTCACGAACTTCGAGCAGGTCAAGGCCGCTCGAGCCGAGCAAGGCGCACTGCTCAGCTCGGTCGCCGTGTCGGGAGCCTTCACCAACAAGGAGGGCACGCCCTGCTCGTCCGTCGACGCCGAGGATTGCGTCTCCTACCAGCGCACCATCGCGGCCGGGAACGACGAGGACCAGGCGAGCGAGAACTTCGACCAGTACGCACCCGGCCCGGCCAAGATCGTCAAGCGCGATGCGTTGGCGAGCTTGAAGTTCGACGATCTCAAGAAGACGATCCTCGATGAGGGGGTGGACACCAACGTCGTCACCGTGTCCGGTGACCAGGTGATCAGGTCGGCACTCGATGCCAACGAGGCGCTCTACGGTGTCGAGCAGGGATTCATCCGAGACGTGGTGACGACCGCGAACAACCTGACCTCCTCGGCGCAGGGCGCGGCTCGCCTGTACATCGTGGGCGCGGTGGTCGCCATCGCGCTGGCCCTGGCTGTCGCCTTCTTCGTCGCCCGGGCCACGACGGTCCCGCTCCGCAAGTTGACCAGTGCGGCCTACACGCTCTCGACCGACAAGCTGCCGGGCCTGGTCGAGCGGTTGCGGAACCCGGACGAGGCCGACGAGCCCCTGAGCGCCACGCTCACCCCGATCGACATCAACTCGAAGGACGAGGTGGGCCAGCTGGCGGACGCCTTCAACTCGATCCAACAGGTGACGGTCGAGGTGGCCGAAGAACAGGCACAGCTGCTCCGCAAGGGCATCGGTGACATCTTCATCAACCTCGCTCGCCGCAACCAGACCCTGCTCGACCGCCAGATCGAGTTCATCGATCAGCTCGAGGCGAACGAGGAAGATCCGGACCAGCTCGACAACCTCTTCAAGCTCGATCACCTCGCCACCCGGATGCGACGCAACGCCGAGTCGCTGCTGGTGCTGGCAGGCGCGGAGCCACCACGTCGGCGTGGCCGGCCCGTGGCGCTCGCCGATGTGGTGCGAGTGGCCATCGGCGAGGTTGAGGACTTCGCCCGCATCCAACTCCTCGCCCTCGACGACGCCACCGTGGGCGGCAACGTGGCCGTGGACCTGGCCCACCTGCTCTCGGAGCTGATGGAGAACGCCACCCACTTCTCGCCGCCGGACACGATGGTCGAGATCGTGGGCCATCGAGCAGGGGCAGAGGGCTACATCATCTCGGTCTCGGATCAAGGCATCGGGATGAGTGCAGACCAGCTCGCCGAGGCGAACGAGCAGCTCGCGCGGCCTCCGCTGGTCGGCCTGGCACTGTCCCGGTCGCTGGGCTTCATCGTGATCGGGCGTCTCGCCCAGCGCTTCGACATCTCGGTCAAGCTCACCGCCTCGCCTTCAGGTGGGGTGACCGCGCTGGTCACGCTGCCACCCGATCTGGTCACCTATCCCGGCGAGGAGGGTCAGGAGCCGGCCGAGCCCGCTGCCGCCCCCGCTGTCGCGGACGTCCCCGCGGTGGATGAAGCCGCCTTCGCCCCGGCGGCCACCGGGGACGAGGAGGTGGCCGAGCTGGAAACCGTCGCCGAGCTCGAGACCGTCGACGACCTCGAGGTCGTCGAGGAGATCGAGGAAGAACCTCCGGTGGCCGAGCCCGAGCCGGAGCCGGTCGCCGTCACCTCCGAGGATCTCCTCGACGAGCTCGTCGAGGAAGTGGTGCCAGAGGGCGAGGCGTTCGATCGCGGGCTCCAATCGCTCGTCGACGAGGAGCTGGCGGCGGGCTCACGCGAATCGTCGTTGATCGCGCCCCCCGAGCCCGAGGGCGGCGGGAGCATCGGGTCGGTCACCACGGTGGAGGCGGAGGAGCAGGTGACGACCGCCGCGGCCCCCTCCGTCGTCGAGGAGCCGCCCGCTCCCGCTCCCGCCGAGACCCTCACCGCGGCGGGCCTCGTGAAGCGCACGCCGAAGAAGCGGATGCCGGACGGCGTCGGTGCCAGCAGTGCCGCTCCGTTGGCAGCCCGGTCGACCGGCCAGACCCAGCGCTCTCCCGAGGAGGTCCGCAAGATGCTCTCTCGTTACCGCTCGGGCCTCAACAAAGGCCGGGGAACTGCCGATTCGGATAGACAGGACACGGATTGACGACGGCCGCCGTACCGTCCAACGTGGAGGATGCCACACAGATGACCGAACTGAGCTCGGAAGCCAGGAACCTCAACTGGCTCGTCCAGAACTTCGCCGAGAAGGTGCCGGGCGTGAATGAGGCGGTCGTCGTGTCCGCCGACGGCCTGCCCATCGCGACCTCGGCGGGCCTCGACCGCGACGCTGCAGACCGGTTCGCGGCCATGTCCTCGGGTCTCATCGGCCTGGCGTTCGGCGCAGCCGGCCGCTTCGGCGGTGGGGCCGTGAACCAGGTCATGATCGAGATGGAGAACGCCATCATCTTCGTCACCGGCATCAGCGATGGTTCGTGCCTCGCGGTGGTGGCCACGGCCGACTGCGACATCGGTCTTGTCGCCTACGAGATGGCGGTGCTCGTGGAGAAGGCGGGGACCGTCCTCACACCTGAGATCCGCGCCGAGCTGCAGGCTGCCCTGCCCCGATGACGATGTCCGGCGACGAGCACGACGACGGCCCAGGCCTGCGCGTACGGTCGTACGTGCTGACGGGGGGCCGGACGCGCTCGAACGCCGACCTTCCGCTGGAGACCCTTGTCAAGGTGACGCCACAAGGCGTCTCGGCGGCGCCACGCCTCGCGCTCGAGCGCAAGAAGATCGTGGCCCTGTGCACGACGCCGATCTCGATCGCCGAGGTCTCGGCACACCTGAGCGTGCCTCTCGGCGTCGCCCGCGTGCTGGTGGGTGACATGGCCGAGGAGGGCTTCCTCACCAGCTACAAGCCGCAACACTCCATGACTGGCGAACGTCCCGACCTCAAACTGCTCGAAAGGGTGCTCGATGGCCTTCAAGCGCTCTGAGGCTCCGGCCTCTGCCGAACCAGCAGCGGGCGACAACGCTCCGCTTCCCGTCAAGATCATCGTCGCCGGCGGCTTCGCCGTGGGGAAGACGACGTTCGTGGGCTCGATCTCCGAGATCGCCCCGCTCACCACCGAAGCCGCCATGACCAAGGTGGCGGAGGGCATCGACGAGACGGGCGGCGTGAACACGGGCAAGACCTCGACCACCGTGGCGATGGACTTCGGCCGTATCACGCTCGGCGAGGACCTGATCCTCTACCTGTTCGGCACACCGGGCCAGGACCGCTTCAAGTTCATGTGGGACGACCTCGTTCGCGGGGCGATCGGGGCAGTGGTGCTCGTCGACACCAATCGGCTAGCCGACTGCTTCCCGGCCGTGGACTACATGGAGACGAACGGGGTGCCGTTCATCGTGGCGATCAACCTCTTCCACGGCAAGCAGTACCACGCGATCGAGGACGTGCGGGAGGCACTCGCGGTGCCTGCCGACGTCCCCATGATCACGACCGACGCCCGTGACCGGGCCCAGACCAAGATGGCGCTGCTCGAGCTGGTGCAGCATGCGCTGATCCGGGCGTCGGCTGGCGCCTGATCCGGCACTGACTAGGGTGGTCGGGCGTGGCCGGCCACGGAACCGTCACCGTCGTCATCGTCCATTGGAACCAGCCCGAGCACTGCGCTCGCACCATCGAGCGATTCCAGCACCAGGCGCTCTCCACCCGGATCGTGGTGGTCGACAACGGCTCCGAGCCTCCCCTCCTGGAGCGCCTCCGGGCGGTGGTGACCAGCTCCGTCCATGACGTGGAGCTGGTCGAACTGGGGGCGAACCGAGGCTTCGGCCCGGGTGCCAACGCCGGGCTGCGGACCTGGCTGGCCGAGGGGGAAGGGGAGTGGGTCGCGCTGGCCCCCCATGATGCGCTCCCGCACGACGGCACCCTGCGCCGGCTGATCGCTGCTGCCGAGGCCAGGGAACGGGCAGGGCTCGCCTGCGCGGATGTCGGTGACGGGCACGTACCGGTCGTGGATCCGTACTTCGGGGGGATGACGGTGCCGGCCCCTCGGGGAGCGGCCACCGACGGGTGGGAGTCGGTGGACTACCCCCACGGCACGCTGCTGATCGCCCGCCGGGCCTGCCTGGAGGAGATCGGTCTGTTCGATGAGCGCTACTTCGCCTACTGCGAGGAGGCGGACCTGGGTTTGCGTGCCAGGGCTGCGGGATGGGAGGTCGGTCTGGTGCGGGGGGCACGGGTGGCCAACCCCACCATGAGGTCGGGCAGCCCCGCGACCGACTACCTGATGCACCGCAACACGCTGCTGCTGGTGCGGGAGCACTCCGGCCGCTACCACGCGTTCATCCGTTTCTGCATCGCTCTGTGGCAACTCGCTCGTGGGGTGGTGCAGCCCTCGTCGCGGGTCTTCGTGTTCTCGGCGAAGGGCCGGGCAGCAGGGATGGTCGACTTCCTACGGGGCCGGTACGGGCCTCCGCCAGCCGAGCTCCTCGGCCACGCCGGGAGCGCTCACTGAAGCGATCCGCCGGTCCGCGGTGACGAACTGCGGGCGGACGGGCGCGAGGTCATGGTAGGCGACCATCCTCGGCTGCCGCGACCAGGGGGCGGACCCGCAGCAGGTACCAGCTGGCGATCAGCAGGCCCCCGACGACCACCAGGAAGCCGACGAGGATCGCTGCCAGCCACAGCACCTGGCGCCGCCCGGCCAGTGCCCATGCCCATGCCGGTCGGCGGGCGCAGTCGAGCAGGGCCCACAGCGAGAGCGCCAGCGGGAGGCTGGCCAGTGCGGTGACCGCGATGGTGCCGGCGAGCTCGCCCTGACTCGGCATCCCCCCACGGTAGAGCTGCCTCGGGGGGCGACGACGCGAGTAGCGTGCGCGGATGGTTCCCTACGAGATTCCCGGGGCCCGGCGTCGCGACGTCGAGCTCGACGACGTGCGGCTGTCGGTCTACGAAGCGGGTGATCCCGCCGATCCGACCGTGGTGCTCTCCCACGGCTTCCCCGAGCTGGCCTACAGCTGGCGGCACCAGCTCCCGGCGCTCGCCGCCGCAGGGTTCCACGTGGTGGCACCCGATCAGCGGGGCTACGGCGGCAGCAGCCGCCCGGAGGCCGTCCGGGATTACGACATCTTCCACCTCACCGGCGATCTCGTCGGCCTGCTCGACGCGCTCGACGTCGACCGGGCGGTGTTCGTCGGCCACGACTGGGGTGGGTTCGTGGTGTGGCAGATGCCTCTGCTCCATCGCCAGCGGGTGGCGGGGGTCGCGGCGCTCACGACGCCCTACGTCCCCCGGTTCCCGATGAGACCCACCGAGCTCTTCCGGATGATGGGCGGGGAGAACCACTACATCGTGTGGTTCCAGGAGCCAGGGGTGGCGGACGCTGCGTTCGCAGCGAACATCGACGCGCTGTTCGCCCGGATGATGCGTCGGGGGGTACCACCCGAGCAGTTGCGGGAGGCGGTCGGGGACCGGCCGGCGTCGGACTTCGTGGAGGCGGTGGTCAACGCCCCGGTGCTCGGTGACGAGCTGCTCAGCCCCGACGAGCTGAGTGTCTTCGTGGAGACGTTCCGGCAGACCGGCTTCACCGGTGGGATGAACTGGTACCGGAACTTCGACTGGAACTGGGAGCAGACCCCGCAGCTCGACGGCGCGCGCATCGACGGGATCCCGTGTCTCATGGTCACCGCGGAGTGGGACCCGGTCCTCACCCCAGCGATGGCCCAGGGCATGCCGAGCGTGATCGGCGACCTGGAGATGCACGAGATAGCCGGCGCTGGCCACTGGGTGCAACAGGAGAAGCCAGCAGAGGTCAACGCGATCCTGGTGGACTGGCTGCGTCGGCGGTTCGGCGGTTGATCAGCGGCCGGCATCCGGGGTTCTAGGCCTGAGTCCATCTCACGGTCTTGGTGACGACCTCGCCATTGAGTGCCGCCGACAGCACCAAGCGGTGGGTGCCTGGGGTGAGAGCGGCGCCGGGGGCGACCCATGGGCTGGTGCAGGGTGTGGGCGTGCTCCCGTCGAGCGAGCAGGTGACGGTGGCCCCGGGACTTGACCGGAACGTCACCATCGCGTCGCCGACGTTGCCCTTGGCCGGTCGGCCGGTGATGGCCAGCACGGGGGCGACGACCCAACTGTAGGTCCACGCGGCGCCCGCAACGGAGCCCACCGGCACGATGCTCACCTGGTGCGGGCCGACCGTGAGGCCGGTCACCCGCAAACGGGTCAGCGAGCACCCGACGGTCATGCCGTCGAGGAGGCAGTTCGCCGACGTCGCATTCGACAGCGTGTAGAGGAAGGTCGCGGCGGTGGCGGTGGTTCGGGCAGCAGGCTTGCTGGTCACGGTCACGGTAGGAGGCGGGGTCGTGAACGTGGGGTCGACCCACCAGGAGTCGTCCGCCTGATCAGTGCCGGCACCGTTGATCACGCGGACACTGAACATGTGCTCTCCAGCTGCCAGACCGGTGAGCTGGTAGGGAGACGTGCACAGGAACCAGGAGCCGTTCTCGTCCTTCATGCACTCGGTACGGTCGATGACTCCCGAGGTGCTCCAGCTGACGGTCACGTTGGGGCCGCTCAGGCTGCTGGGCACGGCGAAGGTCGTGATCGCCGGTGGGGTCTGGGTGGGTTCGACTCTCCACGTGTAGCTGGCCGATCCTTGCCCCGCGGGATTGGTGGCGGTGACGGTCACCGTGTGGTCCCCTGCGCTCAACGCGGTGGGAGTGAACGTCGACCCGCAGGGGACAGGGTCCTGGTCGTCGAGTCGGCAGGTCGTGGTGACCGCGGCCGCCGCCACGGTGAAACGGAGGGTGGGGGCCGGGAGGCTCGACACCGCGCGGGGTACGTCGGTGAAGGTCACCACCGGCGGGTCGTTCGCAACCACGAAGTCGTGCCATGCGTAGACGTAATCGACGACACCAGGGCCATCCAGGTCAGGGGCGGGCATGGCGACCGTGAACCGCCACTGGCCATCGGACGGCACGTTGACCGTCCATGGGGAGCTGCAGAACGTCCAAGGCCCCGTTGGAGCCAGGGACGGGCTCAGGCTGCACCAGTATCCCGGTGCGGTCGGGTGATGGTTCACCCCGATGAAGGCGAACGTGACCTGGGAGGTGCCAGTCACGAGGGTGGGGGGGCTCCCGACGATCGTGACCGAGGAGCCGGGCACGGGCGTCGCAGTCACGGGGGACGCGATCACCAGAGGCGCCAAACCCGCCATCACGAGCATGATGAGCCCTAGAAGTGCTCGCCGGTGGTGAGCAGGTTCGATCTGCAGGGCACGCATGATGCTCCTCCCGTCGCGTTCAGTGGTCGACGGTCTGATGGTGTCGTGTCGATCGGAAAGCAAGCGGCAACGCTTGGTAAAGCCATGGCAAAACTCCGGCTCGAACACCGAGTGGCCCCATCCAGTCCGCTGCCCTGCGGAGAGAAGCGCAGTCATCCGTCTCCTTCGGGAGGGGCGCGACCACCAACGTCGGCATCGGGAGTCACACGGCGTTCTCGGATCTACTTCGCATGGCCGTTGACCAAACGAACGTTTGATGGAATACTCGCCGGCGTGACCGACACGCTCGACCGCTCCGCAGGGCCCGCCGGTGACCGGCCGGCCATCGACGTCAACGACGGCCGTCTCTACGACGACCCGTGGGACACCTACCGCTGGTTACGCGACAACGACCCGTGCTACTGGGACGACAAGAACCAGCTCTGGGTGGTCTCCCGCCACGAGGACGTTGCCTACATCTCCCGCACACCCGAGTTGTACTGCTCGAAGTACGGGGTGCGGCCGAAGGTGGCCGCTCCGATGTCGCTCATCTCGATGGACGAGCCGGAGCACACCCGCCAGCGCCGTCTGATCAACAAGGGCTTCACGCCGCGCCAGGTGAAGCGTCTCGAACCACACATCCGCGACCTGTCCAACCAGATCATCGACGAGATCCGCACCCGGGGCGAGATCGACTTCGTGGAGGACTTCGCCATCCACGTTCCGCTCATCGTCATCGCCGAGCTGATGGGCCTCGACCCCGATGGCAGGCAGAAGTTGTACCGGTGGAGCGACGCCATGATGGGCGGCGATGGCCACACCGATCCCGATGACCCGGCGCTGCTGGCCGCGGCGGAAGCCTTCGGGGAGTACGTCGAGTACCTGATCCCGATCATCGAGGACCGCCGCCAGCGTCCTCGGGAGGACCTCATCTCCATCCTCACCGGCGCCTTCGACGAGGGTGCCCTCGACGGCGGTGACGCCATCGCCGTGGAGGGCACCGACGAGCTCACGAGCGACGAGCTGCTCATGTTCTTGTGCATCCTGGTCGTCGCTGGCAACGAGACGACCCGGAACGCGATCACCGGAGGGCTCAAGGCGTTCAGCGACTTCCCGGATCAGAAGCAGAAGCTGCTCGACCACCCGGAGCTGATCGATCTGGCGGTGGACGAGATCGTTCGCTACGTGTCACCGGTCATCAGCTTCTGCCGGACCGTGACCGCGGACCACACCTTCCAGGGCAAGGAGCTGAAGGAAGGCGACAAGGTGCTCATCCTCTACCAGTCGGCCAACCGGGACGAGCGGGTTTTCGACGCCCCCGACGAGTTCCGCATCGATCGGGATCCCAACCCGCATCTCGGCTTCGGTATCGGCCCCCACTACTGCTTGGGAGCAAACCTGGCCAAGTTGGAGATCAAGGTGGTCTTCGAGGAGCTGTTCCGGCGGCTGCGGGACATCCGGGTGAAGGACGGCGCCAGCGTCGAGCGGGCCGACAACGCGCTCGTCCTGGCCATCGAGCACCTTCCCGCGATCTTCACCCCCGAAACACCGGCCGCGGTCTAGCGTCGAGCCATGGCGCTCGCTCCCGAGCCGGATCAGCGGGGCCGCATCCTCGACGCGGCCCTGCGGCTGATGGGCAGTGGGGGCGCTCACGCCATGAGCATGCGCCGCCTGGCCGCGGAGTGCGGGCTCAACGTCGCCACCCTCTACCACTACTTCCCTTCGAAGGCGGATCTCCTACGGGAGGTCATCGCTCACCAGAGCTACGAGGACCTGCTCGCGCAGACGCCGCCCGTGGACCCGTCGCTGCCACCGCGGGAGCGCTTGGCCGCGCTGCTGGAGTGGATCTGGCGGGAGATGGCCACGCAGGACGACATGTGGCGTGTGCTGCTGGGGGAGAGCCTGCATGCCGACCCGGCGGCGCTGAGCTCCGCGGCGGAGTTGAGCGCGCTCTTCGAGTCCGCGCTGCATCGGTGGATGCGGGACCTGTTCACCGGCGAGGTCCTCGTCGAGGCGGAGGTGCTGGCGCGGGTGCTGCGGGGCACCATCTACGGCTTCTTCATCGAGAACCTGCCTCTGCCCTACGGCGACCGTATGCGGTTCCTCTCCAAGCGGGCGAGGGAAGTAGCTACCGTCTTGCTGCCTGCGTGAGCTCCGGGTTGGTCGGCGCGCTGGTGATCAACCCGGGAGACCGGCGGGTCGCGACCGGTCCTCGGCGAGCAGGCCACGCAGGAGGAGCCGCATCACTGCTTCGCCGACGTGCCCGTAGCTGGTCTCGAAGGTGTCGGTGGCGGCCCGGCGGCCGAGGCCGTCCCAGATGATGTCGAGCAGCTCGACGACGGCCCGCGGATCGAGGTCCGCGGCGAGCGTGCCCTCCGCCTGTGCCTGCTCGACGAGCGGAGAGAACTCGTCCACCACCCAACGGTTGAGGCGGGCGATGGCCTCGCGGGCTTCTGGCTCCGCGTTCACCCGGCTGCGGAAGGTCGCCATGGCGATCGTGCCGGTCGGGGCGCTCGTGGTGAGGTCACGGAGGAACCCGAGGAGCACCTGCCCGATGGGAACGCCATCTGCCGCGACGTGACGGATGCGGTCGATGTCCGAGGCGAGCGCCTCCTCGGCGAGCGCCTCGTAGAGGTGCTCCTTGGTCGGGAAGTAGTTGTAGAAGGTGCCGACCGAGAGCCCGGCCTCGGCGAGCAACTCCCGAGTGGTGAGGTTGCGGTACCCGTTGCGTTCCAGGCAGATGAGGGCGGCGTCCATGATCCGCCGCCGGACGCCCTCCTTGTGCTCGGCTGTGACCTTCGGCATTCACCGCGTCCCTTCCTCAGGTGGGCGAGGTCGTTATAGCAGGACCCGCGGCGAGGCGAGCGGGGCTGCACTCCGCGCCCGTGCGTACTGTGTGCTGCCATGACGGTGCGTCTCGGGTTCTTCGGTGCAGGCTTCATCGCTCGCCATCACGTGTCCATGCTGCGCCTCGGCCGAGCGGACGTGCGGATCGCTGCGGTGTTCGATCCCGACCGGGAGAAGGGGAGGGCATTCGCCGCAGAGCACGGCGTGCCGCTGGTGGACGTCGAGGAGGCGGTGTTCGACGCGGCCGACGCAGTGTACGTGTGCACGTGGACCTCCGAGCACCCCCGGCTGGTCGCCGAGGCGGCGCGCCGTGGTCTGCCCGTGTTCTGCGAGAAGCCTCTGGCCACCAGCCTGGCCGATGCCGTGGACATGGTCGAGTGCGTTCGGCGGGCGGGGGTCGTCAACCAGGTGGGCCTGGTCATGCGGGACTATCCGGGGTTCCTGCTGCTGAAGCGGCTGCTGTCCAGGGACGGCATCGGCCGCCCCATGGGCTTCGTCTTCCGGGATGACCAGTACATCCCCATCCAGGGCATCTACCAGTCCTCCTGGCGGGCAGACGTGCGCAGGTCCGGAGCAGGGACCTTGTTGGAGCACTCGATCCACGACCTCGACATCCTCGAGTGGCTCTTCGGGCCGGTCGTGAGCGTGAGCGGGCGATCTGGCGAGTTCCACGCGATCGCCGGCATCGAAGACATGGTGGTTGCGACCCTCGAGTTCGACAGCGGGCTGCTCGGAACCCTGGCGTCCATCTGGCATGACGTGCTCGAGCGCCCGAGTCTCCGCCGGCTCGAGGTGTTCGCCGAGCGGGCCTACTGCGCCCTGGAGGGTGACGTGTTCGGCCCGGTTCGATGGACGGGACCCGACGGGGACTCGGGCCGGGTCCGAGACGAGGAGCTGGTAGCTCGGCTCCACGCTTGGGGCATCCGGCCCCGCAATCCCGACGTGGCGTTCGTCGAGGCAGTTCGTGACGGCACCCCTGCCAGCCCCGCCTTCGCGCAGGCGTTGCGCCCCCATCTGCTCACCGAGGCGATCTATCGCTCGTGCGCGGAGCACGGCAAGGCGGTGGAGGTGCCCCCCGGCGTCCCGGGCGTGGACTGGATCTGACCACCGCCGGCGGCCACGCCCGACCACTCGAACCGGCAGGCCGAACGCGTGCTGTGGCACGCGTTCGGCCTGCCGGAACGGTGGGTTTCGCGGACTGGCCGGTCAAGCGCGTGTCGTGGCACGCGTTCGGCCTGCCGGAACGGTGGGGTTAGGGGATGGGGGCGGGCTGCTCTCCCTAGGCTGGGACCATGGAGCGCTCGACCGAACCACCTGAGCCGGCCGGCGAGGAGCCCACCAGGCGCACGCTCGCCGACGTGGAGGCCGGACTCGAGATGTCACTGCGGGAGGCCAGTGCTGCCTGGTGCCACTCGGTTCGCCTCGCGGCCGCTACGGGCCGACGACCCGCAAGCCCGTCGGCGAGGTGGTCTACTCGACCGGTTCGGCAACCAACCCTGGCAGCAGATCTGACATGGCCTGACGCGCGACGATGGAAGAGCGACGGGACGCCGCCGTGCCGGGAGCGTCCCGGTCAGCATGTCGGCGTCACCACCACCTTGCCGGTGGTCCGGCGGGAGGTCAGCGCCTCGAGCGCGGCCCGCGCCCCCTCCAGGGGGACCACCTCGGAGATCAAGGGGTCGATCAGGCCCTTCCGGCAGAGGGCGACCAGCTCATCGTGCACAGTCCGGACCAGCTCAGGTAGCCGAGGGCGATAGCCGCCCCAGTTCAGCCCCAGCACGGCGTAGTTCTTCACCATGACATGGTTCGTGCGGGCGTCGGCGTAGCGGCCGCCCGCCGCGCCGATCACCACGATCCGCCCTTCCCAGGCGATGCACTTGGTGGACCGGAGGAAGGTCTCGCCGCCGACCGGGTCGAAGACCACATCGGCTCCCCGGCCGCCGGTGAGCTCGAGGGTGGCCTCGACGAAATCCTCACCGGTGGTGTCCACCACCAGGTCAGCTCCGAGCTCGCGGCACACGGCGGCCTTCGCGGTGCCGCCCGCGACGGCGATCACCGTCGCTCCAGCGGCTTTGCCGAGCTGGATGGCGGCAGAGCCGACGCCACCGGCACCCGCGTGCACGAGCAGCGTCTCGCCCGCCTCCAGGCGAGCTCGCCGGTGGAGTGCGAACCAGCCCGTCTGGTAGGTCACGTGCATCGCCGCAGCGGTGAGCGCCGGCAGATCGTCCGGGATCAGGAACACGTCGGCCGAACGGGCCAGGCATCGCTCCGCCAGCCCGCCATGGGGCAGCAGCGGCGATCCCGCCACCCGGTCACCGGGCGCGTACGAGGCCTCAGGGCCGGCGGCGACTACCGTGCCCGCGACCTCCAGGCCGGGCGTGAGCGGGAGACCGGGGCGCTCCTGGTAGGTGCCCCGGCAGAGCAGGTCGTCGGCGAAGTTGAGCGCGCACGCGTCGACGGCGATCTCGACCTGGTCGCCGGTCGGCGCAGGGGGGTCGACACCGGTCTCCAGCGTCAAGACCTCCGCGGGATCGCCGTGCTGGTGGGCGCGCCATGCTCGCATCAGAGGGTCACCCCGGAGCGCCGTCCAGAAAGCCGGGGAGGCCCGAGGGACGGTGCTCGTTGATGGCCAGCTGCTCGAGCACCCCGACGCCCACCTGCTGGCCGTCGGTGGCCCGCACGAGCTGTTGCACGTGGAGGTTCGTGACGTCGAGCGGATCGAGGTCCGCGACCACCCAGGACTCGGCCCCGGTGACCAGTTCACCCTTCCAGGTGCCGTGGCCCCACTCGGGGTTGAGATAGCCCAGCCCCCGCATCTGGAAGGTCAGCACGGGGGTGAGCTCGATGCGGCGGACCGCGCCGCTCCAGCTCTCGAGCGTGAGCGCCGCGGCGCGCGCCCGGCGGGTGCCGGGCTGCCAGTCGATCGACCAGTCGAGCGATCGCATCGGCTCCACCACCCCCTGGTCGCAGGGGTCGGCAGTGGCCGGGTCGGTGAGGGTCGGGAGAGCGACGGCGGTCTGGTGCCACCGGCGCCCGTCGGCCTCCTCGTTGACGTCGACGTGCACCAGGTGGTCGTCGAAGTTGAGCGGCGCCCACAGCCAGAAGAACTGGGGGAGCGTGTGCGCCGGCGCGCCACCAGGCGGCTCGCCCACCGGGCGAACCCCCCACGAACGGTCGCGGCAGCCGAGAAAACGGACCGGGTCGACCTCGATGGTTTCGCCATCCACGGTGAAGGAGCCCTGCCAGACGCCGAACTGGGTGAGGCGGGTGTAGTCGAACACCACGGACGAACCGGAATGCATCAGGAAGTGCGGCTCCTGCACGGCGACGGACCGGGCCCGGAACTCCAGCTGGGCGGTGATTCCGAGCTCGCCGCCTTCGACGAGGACTCGGAGCCGCCGCATCGGCTCGACCACCTCGACCCTCAGGGGACCGATCTCGGTCTTCGTGCGATCCGCCGGGAGCCGGCCGGAGGCGTACAGCGAACGCTGCACCCCCTCGCGGACCACGCTGAAGGCGCCGTCGATCACCTGTCGGTTCGGGTACAAGCCGAGCGCCGCGCCGAACATCACCTGACCGTCGCGGTCGTACCCGTTGAAGAAGAAGCGGTCGTAGGTGTTGCGGTCCCCGGAGAGGGGATGCGCGAGGGGCTGGGGGGTCTGGTGGACCGGGTAGTCGTCGAAGGGGATGAGCACGAGCTCCGATCCTAGGTGCGCAAGCCGACCAGCCCGTCCCGGATGACGGCCTCCCCGTGCTGGTTCCGCACCTCGAAACCGATCCAGTGCTCCTCGCGTCGCCAGAGGTGAACCGTCACCTCGGAGGGCATCGTGACCATCGCGCCGAAGCGCCCGGCGACCCGGTGGACCGAGGCCGGATCGCCTCCCGCGCCGGACCGGATGACGCTGCTGAGCGCCAGCCCGAGTGTGGCCGTGCCATGCAGGATCGGCCCGGGCAGCCCTGCCCGCTCGGCGACCACCACGTCGGTGTGGATCGGGTTCCAGATCCGGCTGCATTCGGTGTAGACGTGAGCTGCGGTGGCGCTGATGACCCGGGTGAGCACCTGCGTCGCTCCCTCCGGGCGCTCCAGCCCGGGAAGCTCCGTTCGGGTCCCGGCGGAGGTGCGAGCTGGCGGGGAACCGCTGACCGAGACACCGAGGAACAGCGAGCCCATCCTCGTCGTGCAGACCGGCGAGCCGGAGGGGTCGACCGTGTCGAGGCGGACGACCTGGTAGGCGCCCGGGCGGCGGGCCTCGATGAGCTCGACGGTGGCGGTGGTGGTGAGCAGGTCCCCGGCATGCACCGGGCGGTGGAGCACCAGGTCGTGGGTGGCATGGACGCCTCGCGCCGCTTCCTCCCGGGTCAGGATCGCCGGGTCGGCGAGCCGCAGGGCGGCGGTGACCGCGGCCCACTCGATGCACACCGGGAACAGGGGGTGGGCCAGCACCGGCCCTCGTCTCGTGTCGAAGTAGCGCTCGTCCAGGTCCTCGAGCGCAGCCGCGTAGGCCATGGTCCAGCGGGTGTCGACGCTCTGGGTGATGGGCTCCGTCGACGCGCCGATCAGCTCCAGCGGGAGTGGCATCCGGGGGAGCTTCGCGCGGCGCGAGTGATGCCGCCCGGCTCAGGAAGCCTGGATCGGCTCGAAGCGGTCGACGCGCACCACGGCCGCGTCGGAGTCCTCCGTGCGCGGCGGGGGCCGCCACTCCTGGCGGCTACCGGTGTCGGCGAGGAGCTGGGAGATCATGGCCGGTGGCTGCGGCTCGCTGAAGTACCAGCCCTGGGCGAGATCACAGTTGAGCGAGCGGAGGTGCAGCATCTGCTCTTCGGTCTCGACGCCTTTTGCCACGGTCACGATGCCGAGCGCCTTGGCCATGCCGATCACGTGCTCGACGATGGTGGTGTCTTCCCGAGACTTGCCGATCCCGTGGACGAAGGAGCGGTCGATGCTGAGCAGGTCGAGGCTGAAGCGGCGGAGGAAGCTCAGTGATGAGTACCCGGTGCCGAAGTCGTCGAGCGCCAGGCTGACCCCGAGCACCTTGGCGTCCCGGAGCGTGGCCCATGCGGCGTCGACGTCGTGGAGCAGGCCGTTCTCGTTCACCTCGAGGCAGATGCGATCCGGATCGGCGCGGCTGGCCTCCAGCGACTCGCGTAGGTGGGCCACGAACGTCGCCTGGGCGAGCTGCCGGGCCGAGATGTTGACCTTGATGTTCAGCGCTGGTCGGTCTGGGTGGGCGTCCTGCCAGGCGCGGGACTGCCGGCACACCTCCTCGAGGATCCAGTTGCCGACCGGCACGATAAGGCCGGTCTCCTCGAGTGCAGGCATGAACTCCTCGGCACCCGTGACGCCGCGGACCGGGTCGTGCCAGCGCAGGAGAGCCTCGACCCCCACCAGGCGCTTGGTCCACAGGGACACGATCGGCTGGTAGTACAGGCGGAACTCGCCATTGTCGATGGCGGTGCGCAGGCGGCGCTCGGCAGTCGCCGGGGTGAGCTGCTCCCGCATGGAACGGTCGAACAGCGCATAGGACCCCGGACCCTGCCGGCGAGCTTGGTGCATCGCGGCGTCGGCATCGCTGAGCACCTCGTCGGCCCGGGAGGGGCGATCCTCGGTGATGGCGACCCCGACGCAGGCGGCGATACGGATCTGGTCGCCGTCGAGCGCGAAGGGCGCCTCCACCGCTTGGATGATCTTGGTGGCCAGGCGTTCCGCGGAACTGGCGTTGGTGAGGTCGGGGCAGAGGAACACGAATTCGTCGCCCGCGTAGCGCACGACCACATCCTCGGGACCGGCGATCCGGCGGAAGCGGTCGGCGATGGAGGTGAGCAGCTCGTCACCGACCTCGTGGCCGTACATCTCGTTGATCTTCTTCACCCCTTCGAGATCGACGAACAGCACCCCCACCCGCCGATGCTGGCGGCGAGCCAGGGCGAGCATCTCGTCGAAGGGCTGGCCTAGGAAGCGGCGGTTGGGGAGGTCGGTCAGGGGATCGTGAGTGGCCAGGTGGTCGAGCTGGGCGGCCGCCCTCGCCGCGTCGCGGTAGCGGCGGGCCGCGTAGAGCGTCGCCCCGAGCGGCGTGAGGATCAGAATGGCCGTGATGCCCGAGAGGCCCCGGCCTGACAGACCCCCTGCCCACTCCAGCACGGGGTCGGCCGCATCGGTGAGCACCGCAGCGCACGCGAGCAGCACCCCGACCGAGACGATCCACGCCAGGTCACGCCCCGCGCGCCCGTGCGGACCGAAGGCATCGGCCAACTGGCGGGCTTGCTCCTGTTCTCTGTCGACCATGGCTGCTACGTCGCCCCTCCCTACGCGGCCAGGAGGCCCTCACGTGAGGCCGCTCACGTGAAGCGACTCCACCACCATCAGCATCGGCGCTGCCCGGCCTGTGCTTGAACAGGCCAGGAGGCAGGTTAGGCGGCCTAGCTCGGATCCTGGGGGAGCGGCCATGGCGGGCTCGTGCGAGGCGGCACCAGTTTGCCACGCAGCCGGCCACGGGCGTCGCCGGCGAGGGGCAGCTGCTCCTGGACCGGCAGGCCGGATCCAGCCATCAACTCCGCCACCAGTGAGGCCGCTTCCGGCCAGCTGCGGGCCCTCGGCCCGTCGAGGTCGCGGTTGTAGGGCTGATCGAACACGATGACCGTACCGCCGGTCTCCCGCAGGGCGAGGACGTTGTGAGGGGCGTCGTCGATGTACACGTCGGCTTCTACCTGGGGCTTGTGGCCGAGGAAGCACAGGTCCCGGTACGGGATGCCGTTCTCGTCCAGCCAGGCGACCGTGTCGCCCACCGCCACAGCATGCCCCCAGTTCGTGTAGAGGCGGTGGGTGATGAGGCGGATCCACACCCCCGCATCGGAGAGACGCCACAACGCTTCAGCGCAGCCCGGGATCACCGGCATGGTGCGGAACATGCGGTGCTCGAGGACGCCGATCCGGTGCAGCCGCTCGAACTCCTCGCCGCTCAAGCCCCACTCCGCGAAGTCCCAGGATCGTTGCTCGACCAGTGAGTCGGGATCGACACCGCGCTCGGCGGCCACCACCCGGCGGAACGCCTCGCTGTGGTCGCCACACACCCCGTCGAGGTCCACCCCGAGAACGAAGTCGCCCGATCTCATGGCGCGGTGGGATGGCGGCGGCGGTCAGCCCGGGTGGGCGTCGAGGAAGTCCAGGGTGGCATCGATGAACGAGAAGCTCTTCGGGGTGGCGAAGTGGTCGACCCCGGGCAGGGACACGAACGTCGCGTTCGGGAGGCGGTCGAGCAACGGCTCCGCCGGTCCAGCGAAGTCCCGGTCGCCGAGCACCACCAGCACCGGGCAGGCGATGCGCGCCAGCCCGTCATCGGTGAGGGGACGGTGACCCGGACGGCGGAGGTAGGCCACCAGCGCGGCGGGGTCGGTGTCGGGCGCTTCGGCGAGCCCGCGGAAGTACTGCGCGATCGGGTTGGCCGGGTGCTCGCGTCCCTCGATCGCGGCTGCGATCACCTCGGTATCGTCGTCGCGGAACAGGTTGGCGCCCACCCCGGCCAACACCAGCCGTTGGAAGCGCTCGGGCTCCTCGGACGCGATGGAGAGCAGGACCCGGGCACCGAGTGAGAATCCGACGGCATCGAGGGGCCCGGGCGGCAGTGCAGCGGCAAGGGTCGATTCGAGCGCGTCGTAGGCCGCGGGATCCTGGGGCCGAGGAGCCGAACCATGGCCGAGCAGGTCGGGCGCGACGACCTCCCGCCCGGCGTCCTGCAGCAGGTCGATCCACCCGTTGTCGCGCCAGGTCCGCGCCGCGGAGGTGGCGAACCCGTGGACCAGGACGACCGGGGCGGAGCGGTTCACGGGCCGGAGACTAGCGGGGCTCGGAGCCGGTGCCGTCGCTGGAGGAGCTCGGTCGCAGACCTCAGGAGCACGCCGGCGGCGCAGCTGGGGGGATCCGGCCGCGGGTGCGCTGCCAGAGGCCGGACACTCCGTCGCGGGTGAGGTCGGCTACGGCGGCCTGCCCCGCCGGGGTGAGGTGCAGGCCGTCCTCGGTGCGGATGCGTACGAGGGAGCCGTCCGCCGCCGGAAGGTCCCACACGAAGCGGCCATCGGGGCCGGACATGACCCGCCAGTCGATCAGCCCGACACCGGGATCGCAACGGGCGATGCGGCGGTAGAGATCGTTCGCCACGTCGATGCGGGCCTCGATCGGCCCGTAGTAGCCGTTCGTCTGCGCGGGAGGGGCGAGCACCCAGGCCACCGGACGACCGCCGTGGCGAGCGCGGGCGGTGAGCACGCGCGCCAGGCGGTCCCACTCGGCCCAGGACTCGGGGGTGTCGGGCTCGATGACCCGGCCGTCCGGCGCGAGGTACAGCTCACGCTGCCACGGTGATCCCCAACCGCAGCACGATTCGAGCACCACGAGGTCGGGCTCGTAGGCGTCGATCGCCCGGTCGAGCTCTGCCTGCCAGGCGCCGTCGTTCTTCATGAGGTGCTGCCCCGGGCCACCGATGGCCATGCTGTCGATCCCCAGGCCGGCGAGCCGGTCGCGGATGCTCGGGTAGCTCTGGTGGAGCAGTGAATCGCCGAGGATGAGGACTCGCTCCAGCGGCGGCGGCGGGTCGGCGGGACCGTCGAGCGCGGCCGCTGGCGTACCGTCGGCCTGCTCGCCTGCTGCCAGAGACGTGTTGAGCTGCAAGCCGGGGTTGGAGGTGGCGACGGCCCGGCGGCCGGCCGCACCGTCGAGCAGGGTGGTGCCCGCGAGGAGGACCGCGACCGTGGCGACCAGCGCCCCCGCGATCAGGGGGCGGTGGCGGACGGCAGGGAGGCGTCCCTGCCGGATCGGCTGTTCGACCAGCAGGTAGGAACCGACGGCGATCGTCAGCGTGGCGCCGACTCGGATCCCGGCCAGCGCCCACCCGTCGACGCCCACGCGCTCGGGGGTGAGCCAGGCGAACAGCGGCCAGTGGAACAGGTAGACGCCGTAGCTGATGAGGCCCAGGGCGGCGAGTGGGCGCCACGCCAGCAGCCTGGCCAGTGGGCCGTCGTCGAGTGCGGCGACGATCAGGGCCACCGAGAGAGCAGCGACCACCCAGAAGCCCCCGCGGTAGAGCCAGCGTTGCTCGACACCGCCGAGCAGCATCGCCCCGGCCAGCGCGGCGAGCGCGGCGGGACCGAGCGCGTGCCGCCACCACCGCCCACGGAGGAACGCGGGCACCGCGAAGCCGGCGCCGATCGCGAGCAGCACGCCGGCGAGCAGCTCGAAGGCCCGGGTGTCGCTACCGAAGTACACGCGGGCGGTGTCGCCGCTTCGCGAGAGCCACCAGGTGGCGAGCATCGAGCCCAGCGCGGCGGCCCCGAACGTGAGTGCCCAGGCGCGGGCCCGTCGAGCGTTCCTGGCCAGGACGAACGCCACGATCGCGACCACCACGTAGAACTGCTCTTCGATGGCGAGGGACCAGAAGTGCAGGACCGGCGACGGCTCTTGGAACCCAGCGCCGTAGGGATCCCCGTTGAGGATGAACCGCCAGTTCGCCACGTACGCCAGCGCGCCGAGGACGTCACCTCGGAGGTTGCTGAGCAGGTGCGGATCGTTGCTCCCCGCGCAGACCGCCAGGACGAGCAGCAGGGTGAGCAACGCGGCCGGGAGCAGGCGCCGGAAGCGGCGAGCCCAGAAGGCGCGGAGATCGATGCGGCCCCGCCGGCGCCACTCGGCGAGGAGCAGGTTGGTGATCAGGAAGCCGGACAGGGTGAAGAACAGCGAGACCCCGAGAAACCCCCCTGGTAGCAACCCGGGCTCGAGGTGGTAGACGACCACCGTGGCGACCGCGATGCCGCGCAGACCGTCGAGTGCGGGCCGGTGGGGCAGGGTACGGGCCCTGCCTCCGGCCGGATCGGGGCGAACCTCGATGGCTGCGGGGTCGGCGGGCACAGCGTTCGCGGGCAGGGTGGGCAGGGCGCCGGGACGCAGGTCCAGAGCCACTGCTCATCCCCTCCGGCGGCGGGATCGGGAGGCCCTGGCTCGCTGCAACAGCGGTGAGTAGCGGACGATGCAGTAGAGGGCCCGCACGCCGTCGCGCCAGCCGATCTTCTTGCCCTCCTCGTAGGTGCGGCCGCTGTAGGAGATGCCGATCTCGTAGACCCGCCACCCTCCGGCAGCCACCTTCGCCGTCAGCTCGGGCTCGATCCCGAAGCGGTCCTCCTCGAGGGTGAAGCTCTCGAGGACCTCCCGGCGGAAGACCTTGTAACACGTCTCCATGTCCGTGAGGTTCAGGTTGGTGAACATGTTGGAGACGGTGGTCAGCAGCCGGTTACCCACGGAGTGCCAGAAGTAGAGCACGCGGTGGGGCCGGCCTGACAGGAACCGTGAGCCATAGACCACATCGGCCTTGTCGGCCAGCAGCGGCGCCAGCAGATCCGGGTACTCAGCCGGGTCGTACTCGAGGTCTGCATCCTGGATGATCACGAACGGAGCCTGTGCTTCCGCGAATCCACGCCGTAATGCCGCTCCCTTGCCCCGGTTCACGGGCTGCAGGATCACCCGCACGTTCGGCTCGTCGAGCTTCTCGAGGAGCTCGCGGGTCCCGTCGGTCGAACGGTCGTCGACCACGATGACCTCTCGGGTGCACGGCGACGCCAGGACGCGATCGATCACCTCCTGGATGGTGGCGACCTCGTTGAAGCACGGGATCACCACCGAGAGGCAGCGAGCCGGGTCGGGCAGCGGGCGATCATCCATCGTGGTCAACCGATGGTAGGCGCTGGGGTGCCAGACGCCCCAGGAGCCGGACGCCGATCACCGGATTCGCGGGTGGCCCACCGGCGCAGGGCGACCTCCCGTACCGCTTCGGCGAGGAGCAACAGGACGGCCACCACACCGAGCACGTGCACTCGCTCGAACTGCACCGGCCAGATGAAGTCGGGCACGTGCCGGTGCCGGAGCTGGCTGGTGACGATGTAGAGGTAGGCGGTCGCGAGGCACGCCACCGCGCCGAGCGCGAGCCAGCCACGCCCGCGGGGTGCCCGGCAGGCCACGAAGGTGGCGGCACCCACGGCGAGGGACAGGGTGGGGATCCAACCTGCGAACGAGAGGGCGCCGAGGCCGGCCACCGTGAGCAGGATCGCTCCGGCGGCCGAGGCCCGGGTGGAGAGCCGGTCGGGCCCCTGAGCCCAGGGGAGCTCGAAGTGGGGGTCGAGCGACTCGTCGTCGTCGGTGATGGCCCGCCGGTCGCGCGGGGGGCGGCGTCCGGCGAACGCCAGAGCCAGCGTCACCAGCACCGCCAGGGCGGAGACGGCGAGGAAGAACCAGATGACCCGTTGGGGCGCCCACTCGACGGTGATGCGAACCGTCTGAGCCCCGCCGGGATCGACCAGCCAGCCGTTCGCGTACCCGTCGATGACCTGTGGCGGGCCGAGATCGCGGCCGTCGACGGTGGCCCGCCACCCCGCGTTCCAGGATTGACCTACCGAGAGCCAGAAGGGGCTGCCGCCGGCGTCGACTTCCACGTCGAAGGACACCGGTCCCGAGGACACCGTGCGCGTCGGGGGCCCTGGGGGGGTCCTGCCGGGCGCGGCCACGGCCGGGGCGGGCGCGCCACCGGCGTCCGACGCGAAGGCGAGGCGATCGAGGTCGATGCCGCTCACCCGCCCCGGGCTCGAGCGCACCAGGTGGTCGCCTGCTTCGAGCCTGACCGCTGGGTCGTCGCCGCAGGGCGTGACGGTGAGCGCCTTGCGGGCGAGGGCGTCTGCGGTGGAGCCGGTGATGCGGAGGGGGACGGGCTGCCCGTCGACGGTGAGCAGGTCCGTGCGGCACCCGGTGTCGATGCGATCGGGCAACGGTGCCCGCTGGACACCGGGTATACCGAGCTCGGCGATGGCCACCGGCATCGTGATCGGAGTGTTCGAGTACCAGTCGATGGTCTCGACGGGGCGAACCTGCGCGATGCGGAACGAGAACGCCCGCCCGGAGACGGGCTCGGGAAGCTCGAGGCGCGCGCTGGCCACCGCGCCCGACTCCATACCGTCCTCGATGGGCGGGAGATCGAGGACGACCGGTTCCTCCGAGCCGTCGACCCGCAGCTCGATCCGGGTGGGTACCGAATGCCGGCCGTCCGCGATCACCCGGAGGTCCAGGTGGTCGAAGGTGACCGGCTGGTCGAGCTCGACATCGAGCTCCTGACCCTCCGGCTGGAGGAAGGGTGTGGCCCAGTGGGTGGTCTCGTCCCCGTCGATGGCCGCGGAAGCGCGCCGGGCGAGGCTGCCGGGGAGTCGCTGGCTGGAGCGGGCCGTGATCCCTCCCTGGGAAGCGTCCGGGAGCCCGAGCAGGCGGTCGATGCCGTCGTCGCTCAGGTCCGCGGACAGACGCGCTTGGGCGGCGAGGGAGAAGCCGCGAGCCGTCGGCAGCCGGATGGCCCGGGCGAGCGCGGGCTCCTCGTCCGTGCGGACGGGTTCGGAGGGGTTGGAACGCAAGCGGGTGAACAGCAGGGTGAGCCGGTGATCGAGCGACGACCGCCCCGCCCGCTGCAGGAGATCGTCGGGGGGGCGCACGACCTCGTCGACCCGGACCCCGGGGAGGCCCACCTCGGCGAAGCCGACACCGCTGATGCCGTCGTAGCGGGGTCGTTTCGGGATGTTCGTCCGGCGCACCTCGATGGAGAGCTCGCGGAAGGTGTGCTCGGGGAAGGACACCACCTGTCCCGGGAGTTGCCGCGAGCGGTCGTCCAGGGACACATCCACCGGGTCGCCGCCGTCGAAGCGCAGACGAGCCTCGGTGATCCAGCGGTTGCGAACCAGGTTGATCGGCTGGAGCAGGGTGAGCTCGCCGGTGGTGATCGGATGATCCAGGCTGATCGTGAGTCGTTGCCCGATCGGGTCGTCGACCGCGCCCACCCGCCACGCGGTGTAGGGGTCCCCGTCGAGCGCGTTGGCTGCACGGTCGTTCGGGGTGTAAGTGACGGGATTGCCGTAGTCGGTGGCGGTGACCACCGCGCCGCCGCGTTGCTCGCTCACGGTGTACGCGTCGTCCCCGGCACCGGGGAACAGGTCGAGCCGCTGGTCACCGGGGTCGTACCGGGGCGGTCGCTCGCCCGCCCGTTCCGTGTAGCCGGTGGTCTCCCGCAGCGTGCCCCAGCGCCGGGCCCGCTTGCGGTTGGTGTCGGTGACCAGGAGGTCGGCGCCCTGTCCGTAGATGCGTTCGAACCGGGAGTCGTCCGCGGCGAAGGACCCGCTGTAGAAGATCGCCTGGTTCAGGTCCAGCAGCCCGATGCTCGCGGCGTCGACGAGTCCGTCGCCGTCGCCGGCGACGAGCAGGGGGCGATCGACCCGGTGGGAGCGGATCATCGCCAGCGCCCCCTCGACGGGGAACACCGCCACCGGAGGCGGGTACGGCAGGTGATCGATCGCGTCGAGCTCGATCTCGTCGACCATCGGTTGCTCCGGTCCCGCGATGTTCGGGACGTGCGACCCGAACTCGATCGGGGGGCCGAGACCGGTAGCACTGCTGAGCAACTCCCAGGTCTGGCGAGGGCGAGCCGTGCGGTAGCGCTCGAACTGGAGATCGGCGCGGTAGATGATGTCACCCGCGCCGACCAGTCTCGCGAACGTCGAGACCGCCTGTGGATCGAGGTCGCTCTCGTGCAACCGGCGATCGAAGGCGTTCACGAGGTTCGCGGATGGCGCCGACCCCCACTGGAACAGCTCGCGAGCCACGTAGCCGCGGTCGGTGAGCCCGGGGGTGATCGGGTCGACCGTGTTGCCCCACCGGTAGCTGGCGAAATCGGAGCCTGGTAGCTCGAGGATGCGGGTGTCGTGGCTCTGCGCATCGAGGTAGGCGATGGCATCGAGCCAGTACCCAGGGATCTGCTCAGGTCGTTTGAGGTTGGCGGCCACCATCTCGCGGGTCCAGAGGGTGGGAAGGTTGCCGGCGACCAGCAAGGCGACCAGGACGGTGGTCGGGGTGGCCAGGCGGGGCAGGCGCCGGCCGAGGGCCGCCACGCCGGCGCCGAGGAACAGGGCGGACGCCAGCACCACGAGGGGCACGGCACGGGGGGTGCTGCGCATGCCGAGACCGACATCGGTGCGGACGAAGGCCTTGAAGACCGCCCCGAGCGGCGATGGCTCCTCCCAGGGATGGCTCCCGACGGCGATGAGCGTCCCGGCCACGAGCAGCACCAGGAAGTAGGCGCGGTAGCGCCACCTCACCAGCGCGGCGCTGGCCAGTGCCAGGAGGGGCAGGACGTAGCTGAGAGCGAGGATCGGCACCCGCTGGGTGAACGTGGCACTCGGCTCGATCCAGGGACCGAGCTTGTCGTTGCCGTAGAAGAACCAGTAGCCGAGGCCACGCAGCACTTCCGGCGCGGTGGAGACCTCCGCCACGGTCTTGTAGGTCTCGGTGTACCGCAGCACGGGGAGGCCGTAGCGGCCCTGGGCCCACAGGCCAGCCATCCACCACGTGGAGGTGAGCAGGGTCAGCAGCCCGATGCGGGCCACGGCCCTGACCGCGTCCCGCATCGGAACTTCGCGCTCCAGCCAGACGGCGTGCACCACCCACAGCAGCGGCCCCACGCCGACCAGGATGAGCGCGGTCGCGTTGATGCCCCCGACCGTGAGCACGACCAGCGCGAACCACGCGGGATACCGCCAGCCACCGTGTTTGAGGGCCTTCGCGGTGAGGGCGATGAGCCAGGGGAGCGCGGCCCACGGCAGGAGGATGACCGAGATGCGGGCCGCGTACTCGAGCAGGTAGGGGCTCATCATGTACGCCAGCGACGCCACGAGGACCGCGCCGGGTCGATCCGCGAAGCCGTGCGCTCCCAAGGTGCGGATGAGGTACCGCACCCCGAGCGCCGCGGCGAACATCACCGAACCGAGCCACAGCCGCTGCGCCACCCAGTCCGGCACCCCGAGCTGGTCGAACACCCAGTAGAAGGGCCCCATCGGCCACAGGTAGCCGATGTTCTGGTGGGTGACGGTGCCCAAGCCGATCTGGCTGTCCCAGATGTAGGGGGCGCTGCGCAGGAGCTTGCCGGGATCGAGGTACAGGTAGGTCTTGGTGTCCGCCCCGACCTCACCTGGCCGGGTCAGCAGCAGGGGGACGTAGGCGATCAGGGCAGGTATCGCGACGACCCACCAGTCCCCGATCCGAGATGTCGCCGGGCTGGCTAGCGGTCGCTCACCGGTGGTGCCCTCCGTCTGGCGACCGGCCGCCGGCGAGATCGACCTCACCGGCCGCGACCGCGGCGGCGGGCGCGGCGGCGGATCGCGTCCTCGGCGAGCGGGGTGAAGACCCCGAGGGCGGTGGCGTCCCAGGTGTAGCGGTCGGCGTGCTTGCGGGCTCCCTCGGAGAGCCGCACCCGCAGATCATGGTCGGTGAGCACCGCGCGCAGCTTGGCGACGAACTCGCGATCGGAGTCGGCCAACAGACCGCTCTCGTCCTCGGAGACCGAGTCGAGGTGGCCGGCGATGCGGGTCGCGACCGCCGGGGTGCCGCACGCCGCGGCTTCGGTGAGCGTCATACCCCACCCTTCCGCGATGGACGCGGAGGCCACCACCCAGGCCCGCCGGTAGAGCGCCAGGAGCTCGTCGTCGGACAGCCGGCCCACGAGATGCACCCAGCCGGTCGCATCGAGGTCGCTCACGAGCTGCTCCAGGCGGTCGCGCTCGTAGCCGTCGCCGACGATGACCAGCTCGAGCTCTGGCACCGAGTCCCGGACCTCGGCGGCGATGCGGATGAGCGCGTCGAAGCCCTTGGACGGCATGAGCCGGCCGACGCTCACGACCAGAGGGGTCCGGCTCTTCTCCCCTCCCGGGCTGAAGCGAGGATCGATGCCCGGTGGCACGACTCGCACCAGCTCCGGCCGGAAGTGCATCTGCTCGATGAGCTCGCGGCGGGACGACTCCGAGAGTGTGACGATGGGGGTGCGGCGGTAGATCGGTGGCAGGATTCGCAGTTCGAGCATCTCACCGAGACGGGCGAGTCGCTCCTCGAGCACCAGCCGCCACATGTCCCGGTGCACGTGGTGGATGAGGCAGATCCGCGGGCCCCGTGCCCAGAGGGGAGTCAGGAACGGCACCCCGTTCCAGATCTCGACCAGGCCGTCTCGAGGCCCGTGTAGGCCACGGAGCTCCGCCACCACCGCAGCAGGGAAGATCATGTAGCGCCCCCGACGACGGATCACCCGGTATCCGTCGCGGGCGCCGGTGGGGGGGCTGCCCTGCGCGTAGGAGGTTCGCATGGTGACCTCGAGCCCGGCCGCTGCCCAGCGCCGGGCGACCTCGGCAGCGTGCAACTCGGAGCCCCCCGCCTCGACGTCCGCGAGATCCCGCCACGCCAGGATGTGCACACGCTGGAGTCCCGCCGCTGCGGCCAGCCGAGCGATCTCGGCCGAGCTCGACGCGCCGGGTGGCTCGAACGGTGCAGGGGCCGGCGTGGTGATCGCGATGCCTCCGAGGCAGGGTGACGATGGGCTGCGGCGGCGCCCTCGGGCCGCCATCGGACCTGCTCCGCCTGGGAGAAGGCCGCATCGGATCGTAGTGGAGAGGGTCGGGAACCCAGTGTCAACGGAGGGATCGCCGGCCCGTGCGGCGCGAGGCGCAGAGCTCGGCGGTCGCGCGCGCAGATCGCTCGAGAGTCAACGCTGCTCGGGAGGATCGTCCGTCGTCACGGGGCCACGCTGCGCCCGCAACATGGCGATCTCCTCCGCCAGGGCGCGGGTGCGCTCGTCGAGCCGGCTCACCTCGCGCGAGAACTCCACGCTGGTCAGGAAGAGGAACCCGGTCGCGATCAGCAGGAACAGTGCGGGCGGGTAGTCGATCCCCACCCAGCGGGACACCCGGTCGAGCAGCCCGGGGAACAGGGCGAGCAGGGCGAGCGCGGAACCGGCAGCTGTCCAGAGCAGGGCGTACTTGCTGCGGAGCTGCCGGCGCCGGAGGAGCCGGACGATGAACACGATCGTGATCAGCGTGCCCACGCCGATGAAGACGTGGGCGGTCCTGGACAATCCGCCCGGCGCGATCTGGGCGAGCAGCGGCGGCATGTCGATCACCCTGGCGCGGCCGAGGGTACCCGGTGGCGTCGCGACGAGCTCGCGGCCAGCACGAACAAGAGCCGGAGGTAGTGGTAGAGCAGGCGGAGGTTGCGGTGCGAGGACAGGCCGGCTTGCCGCTCACGCATCCGCACCGGCACCTCCTCGACCCGGAAGCCGTTGGCGCAGGCGAGCAGGAGGGCCTCCACCGATTCCATGTACTCGGCCGGGTAGGTGGTGGCGAAGAAGTGGAGCATGGCCGGCGAGAACGCTCGGAACCCCGAGCTGGTGTCGGTGAAGCGGCGGCCAGAGAGCTGGCGGATGACGAAGCGCAGCAAGGCCATGGCCCGGGCCCGGACCCGACCGACCTCGTAGGAGCTGACCGCGCTCGCGAAGCGGCTCCCGATGACGAGATCGACGCCAGTGTCTAGCTCGCGCAGCAGCGTGGCGATCTCCGCCGCGTCGTGCTGCCCGTCAGCGTCGAACTGCACGGCTCGCTGGTAGCCGGCGCGGACCGCGTAGCGGAACCCGGTCCGCAGCGCCCCACCGATCCCGAGGTTGAACGGCAACGGCAGCACCGTCGCTCCGTGCGTCAGCGCGACCTGAGCGGTGCTGTCCGTCGAGCCGTCGTCGACCACCACGACGTCGAGGTCCTCGCGGCTGGCCAGCAGCTCGTCGAGGACCGATCCGAGTGCTGCTTCCTCGTTGTACGCGGGCACGATGACGAGCGTGCGTCCGGCCGTCGGTGTCGGCTCGGCGGGCATCGTCATCGAGCCTCGACCGCCGCTAGGAGGGCACCCGGTTGACCGGATGGTCATCGGCGAAGGCCGAGCGGGGGATCACCGGCGCGTCGCGTCCGGTGCCGCCGCCGGACGGACCGGTCGAGGTCCGCTCCTCGTGGTACTCCTCCTCGACGTTCACCGCCCAGATGTCGTGGTGGGTACCGTCGACGATGTTCTCGACGGTGAGCATGGCCGTGAACATCGAGTGGTCCTGGTTGTTGTACTTGTGCATGCCGTTGCGTCCGACCGGATGGACGTTCGGTGCGTGCTGTTCGAGCCAACGCCGGAGGATCTCGACGTTCGCCTTGTAGGTCTCGTCGTACATCGGGTACGCCTTCGGCATCCGCACGACGTAGCCCGCCTCGACCGATGATGCGTCGACCAAGCCAAGCTGTTGCAGCTCGCGCTTGGCCATCTCGATGAGCTGCTCGTCCGGCGCGGTCCAAGTCTCGTCGCCCTCGAAGACGAAGTACTCGAGCCCCAGACACGTGCGACCGTCCTTCACCAGGTACGGAGACCACGCCCCGAAGTTCTGGATGCGACCGACCTTGACCTCGGGGGAGTGGATGTAGATCCAGTTGTCGGGGAAGCCGGCTTCCTCGGGAACCACCAGCGCGACGGTGAGGAAGTCCCGGAACCGCAGGTCGTCAGCAGCGCGCCGCACCTCAGTCGGGACGGGTGGGTCCATGGCGGTCAGCAGCGATGAGAAGGGCATGGAGGAGATCACGTGGTCCGCGGGGTACCGGGTGCTCACCCCGTCGGACTCCGCGACGACGGCGAGGGCGCGGTCACGGTCGTGCTCGATCCTGGTCACCCGGGTGTTCATCACCACCTTCGTCCCCGCGGCCTCGACCAGATCACGGCAACGCTCCCACATCATGCCGGGGCCGTACTTCGGGTACTGGAACTCCTCGATCAGGCTGGTGATCTCCTTCTGGTTCCTCCTGGGGAGCAGGGCGTTGAGGATCGCGTTGAACAGCGAGAGGTTCTTGATGCGTTGCGCGGCCCAGTCCGCGGGCATGCTGCTGACCGGCACACCCCACACCTTCTCGGTGTAGGTCTTGAAGAAGGTCCGGTAGAGGCGCCAGCCGAAGCGGGCCACGAGCCAGCCCTCGTAGTTGGTCTGGTCCTTCGGCGGCCGCAGCCGCGCCCACACGTAGCTCGCGACACACCGCACGGCCTCCACCACGCCCAGGTTCCGCAGGGCGTTGCCCGCCTTGAGCGGGTAGTCGAAGTACTTGCCGTCGTAGTAGATGCGGCTCATCCGAGGCCGCACGAGGAACTCGTCTTCGGAGAGGATCTCGTGCCAGAGGTCCTCCACCCGCTGGACCTTGGTGAAGAAACGGTGACCGCCGATGTCGAAGCGCCAGCCGTCCCGCTCGGCCGTGCGGCTGATCCCGCCGACCACCGAGTCGGCCTCCAGGACCGTGCAGCTGATCCCGCGCTTGGCCAGCTCGTAGGCCGCGGTCAGGCCGGCGGGCCCGGCGCCGATGACCACCACGAGGGGCTGACCGTCGGAGCTGGCGGGCGGGATGGTCTCGGGGGTTGCAGGCATGGTGGATCCGGTCCCGAGCGGGACCCGGTGAGCGTAGCCAACCGGTCGCGCACCCATGGGCATCCGTTCGGTGGAGCCGGTCAGTGGACGGAATGGGTGCGGGCGAACTCGATCAGCATCGGTCCGAGCCACTCGGCGGCGGCCATGCCCGAGGCCTCGCTCCAGTGGATGCCGTCGGGACGTTCGGCCAGGTCGAGCTCCCCTTGCGGCCGGGCTCGCATGATCGCCTGCAGATCGAGCACCCGCCCACCGGGGCGGGTGGGCACCACCTCCCGCACGATGTCGTTCAGCCGGTCCATGCGGGCCGGGTCGTTCTCGGGGAACGGACCGGGCCGGCCTTCTTTGATGCCGGCCTTGATGTGGGGATGGGTCATCCACACGACGGTGGCCCCGTTGGCCGCCAGCACGTCGGTGGCCTCGGCGATCTCGCGCGCCAGGTAGGCGTCGTAGACCGGATCACCGGGGGCCCGCCACTCGGTGTCACCGGGCAGGCGCCGGTCGACCACGTCCCAGGTGCCGACCATCACGGCTACGACGTGCGGGCGTAGCCCTTTGGTGTCCGCGGTGAAGCGGTCGACCCAGTTGTCGCACTCGGGCAGCGTGGAGCGCTCCTTGCCGACATAACGCAGTTCGCCACCGCGGGTGATGCCACAGCCAAGCTTGCCGGCGTTGAACACCGACAACGGATCTCCCTGGCGGGCCCAGAAGAGGATGCCGACCCCGAGCGTGAACGCCCCCGAGTCGCCCTCGATCAGCAGGCGAGGACGCTCGCCCGGCCGCAGCGGTACCGGTAGGGCACCCTGTGGGGGAGGCGGTAGCCCGGCGGTCGGGTCCAGCAGCGTCGTGGGCGGGGTGGTGACTGCCGGGGAACCCAGGTTCTCCGACGGCAACGCCGGCTGGTCGTCGAGCGCGAACACGATGTTCTGGCTCGCATCAGGTGTCCGCTGGCTGGTGATGGTGGTGGTGAGGATGGCGATGGCGGTGAGGGGGGCGAGCCACAGGGGGGTACGGCCGGTGAACAGGCGGCGTTGACGGACGGGTTGTTCGAGGATCACCAGGGAGATCTGGGCCAGCGCG